>JALUXI010000207.1 GCA_027019045.1 Piscirickettsiaceae bacterium
GAACGCCTAAGAAAAGATCACTTTATCGGTAAAGCTGAAATGGTGATGAACTACTTCCGCTTTGTCGCTAAAGAGACCCGTGAATGGCTCGCTAAACTGGGTGTTCGATCACTCGGCGAACTGGTGGGTCGTGTCGATCTGCTCAAAGTCATTGAAGAACCCTTGACTGAAAAGCAGAAAAATATCGATTTGTCTGCCTTTATCACCGATGGAGGGGTGCCTGCGGATAAACCACAAACCGTTCAGGTTGACCGTAACGACCCTTGGGATCACGGCCACATTGCTGAAGAGATGGTGCAAACCGTCCTGCCTGCAATTGAACAGAAGCTGGGTGGCATCTACCACTTCGAACTGGTTAATACCGCCCGTTCTATCGGTGCCAGAGTGGCAGGTGAAATTGCCCAACGATACGGCAATGACGGCATGAAAGACACGCCGATTACCCTGAAAATGACAGGTATTGCGGGGCAGTCTTTTGGTGTCTTCAATGTGGACGGATTAAACCTCCACCTAGAAGGTGATGCCAATGACTATGTCGGTAAAGGTATGGCAGGCGGTGAAATTGTGATTCGTCCACCCGCTGGTTCTCAATTTGACCCTCACACCACCCCGATTGTGGGCAACACCTGTTTGTACGGTGCCACAGGCGGTAAACTCTTTGCCAATGGTACAGGCGGTGAACGCTTTGGGGTAAGAAACTCAGGCGCTACCGCAGTCGTAGAAGGCCTAGGTGATCACGGTTGTGAATATATGACAGGCGGTACCATTGTTAGCCTTGGCGATGTGGGTGTCAACTTTGGTGCGGGGATGTCAGGAGGTTTGGCATTTGTATTAGACGAAAGCCGCACCCTGCAAGACAAACTCAATACCGAAATGGTCGAAGCGATTCGCATTGATACTGAAGCTACCGAAACCTATCGTTTCTACTTGAAAGCCTTGATTAAAGAGTTCGTCGAAAAAACAGGCAGTACTTGGGGACAAGAGGTATTGAGCAACTTCAGCAAATATCTCCCTGACTTCTGGTTAATTAAATCTAGAGCGATCAGTGTCGATGACCTTTATCACCTTTTTGTTGAAAACACCGCCGCATAAGGAAGTTGAATCATGGGAAATGTTAGACAATTTTTAGAACTCAATCGCCAGCTTCCTGAAAAAAAGGATGCGGCAGAACGCAAACATACCTTTGAAGAGATTTATCTCCCCTTCGATCCTGCTCATGCCATGGCACAAGCAGATCGCTGCCTGCACTGCGGGAATCCCTACTGTGAATGGGCGTGTCCTGTTCACAACTATATTCCCAACTGGCTCAAGCTAGTGGCAGAAGGGAATATTATGGAAGCGGTAGAAATCTCGCACAAAACCAACTCGCTCCCCGAGATGTGCGGCCGCATCTGTCCGCAAGACCGTTTGTGTGAGCAAGCCTGTACTTTGGAAGACACCAACTTCGGTGCCGTCACCATTGGGGCAGTTGAAAAATACATCACTGATACGGCTGTCGAAAATGGCTGGACACCTGATCTATCTGATGTCACCATGACCGATAAAAAGGTTGCCATTGTCGGCGCAGGGCCTGCTGGCTTGGCGTGTGCCGATATTCTGATTCGCAATGGGGTCAAACCTGTTGTCTTTGATAAACACCCAGAGATTGGCGGCCTGCTCACCTTCGGAATTCCGCAGTTTAAACTGGATAAAGAGATCGTCAAACGCCGCCGTGCCATTTTAGAAGGCATGGGGGTAGAGTTTGTACTCAATACCGAAATTGGCAAGGACATTCCATTTGAAACCTTGGTTAATGACTATGATGCGGTTTTCCTCGGGATGGGAACTTACAAGCCGATGGCGGGGCGTTTCCCTGGCGAAGACTTGCCGCAAGTCTATAAAGCTTTAGATTTCTTAATTGGCAATGTCAAACACGAACTCGGCCTACCTCAAGAACCTGAGCCTTATGTCAGCATGGAAGGCAAAAGAGTCGTCGTGCTGGGAGGAGGAGACACCACTATGGACTGTACCCGTACCTCGATTCGTCAAGGGGCAAAAGAGGTGTACTGTGTTTATCGCCGTGATGAAGAAAATATGCCAGGCTCCAAAGCCGAAGTGCGCAATGCCAAAGAAGAAGGCGTGGAATTCAAATTCAACCTTGCCCCTGTGGAAGTGATTGGTGATGGAAAAGTGGAAGGCATCAAAGTGATCGAAACCCGCTTGGGTGAACCCGATGAAAATGGTCGTCGCCGTCCTGAAACCGTGCCTGGTTCAGAGTTTGTGATTCCTTGTGATGCGGTGATTGTCGCTTTCGGTTTCCAACCCAATCCACCTGAGTGGTTAAAAGAGTACGGCGTGGAGCTAACCGATTGGGATACGGTCAAGGCTTCCGAAAATAGCCTCTATCCCTTCCAGACCACCAACCCCAAAATCTTTGCAGGGGGTGATATGGTCAGAGGCTCTAGCCTAGTGGTTCACGCCATTAACGAAGCCCGACAAGCCGCCCAAGGCATTGTCGATATGCTAGAAGTTTAGAGCGAAAATCAAAAAGGAGCCAGTGAGGCTCCTTTTTTATAAGAGGGTTTTCAATGGCAAATAAAGAAGCAGGAAAATTATCCGTTCCCAGTACAGAATTTGGAGCGATTCCTAATTTTTTAAAAATGCCAAAAGACCAGCTCAAACAAGAGTTGAAGAAAACTCACCCTAATACACTGGCTTTAAAACTGCTGCACTATCCTCCTGAAGATGTCGCCATCATTGCCGCTGCCTTGGAACCCAAGCGACGCAAAGAGATGATGGAGACTTTAAAAATTCTAAGAGGGGAACATCTTTCTAAACCAGAAAAACAATCTATCAGTAAACAGCTCATTGCAGTACTGTTTATCAAACCTTTTCATCTGCACTATAAAAAAATCTTGATTATGCTGACCATTTCGCTAGGTTTGCTCTATTTCTCCTTGGGGCAATTGCCCTGAGCGCTTTGCATGAGTGGGACGCAAGAGAAAAAAGAAGTAAAATTGCTCGAATCAAGGCGGAAAACGCAGGCAATAGCTAGCTATTGCTAAGTTTTTCAACGAAGAGTCGGGGAATTTTAGCCTTTTTTATCCGTGTAGCCATATCGTGTAAAGCGCTCACTCTAATACACATCCATTTGCAATTGTTGAGTCTGTTTTAGCTGTTGAACTCTTTCAACCGATGCTTCTTCACTCAACCCTGCATATTGCTGAAGAATCTGCTGCAAAGACTTTTCAATCGCTGGGGCGAGCTTATCTTTACTGCCACAAACATACATCACCGCTCCCGCTTGGAGTTGCTGATAAACCGCCTCTCCCGCTTCCAATAGTCGATGCTGTACATAAGCCTTTTCTTCACCATCCCGAGAAAAAGCGGTGGTGAGTTTCAGCAACCCTTGTTGCTGCCAAGCATCTAATTCTGAACGACATAAAAAAGTCGTCTCTTGATGCGTCTCTCCAAAAAAGAGCCAATTTTCCCCTACTGTCTGCCCCGCCTGCTTTTGTTGCTCACGGGCTTCCAGAAAGCCTAAAAAGGGTGCTAACCCTACGCCTGCGGCAATCATGATAATAGGCGTTTCACTTGACTCAGGCAGTTTAAAATTACGATTGGATAAGAAGTCTCCCTCAATCTGCTCTCCTAGTTTCATTAGGGCAATATAGTTAGAAGCCACGCCGTAATGGATACGATGATGGGTTTCATATACCACTTGGCGAATCAACAGCCTCACCTGCTGGGGATGCACCGTCTCACAAGAGGCGATAGAGTAATAACGAGGGGCTAAGGGAGACAGAAGTGTGAGCAGCTCTGTTTTCAGTGAACTCAATTTTGGAAAAGCATTGAGAAGATCCAAAATGTCCCGACCATAGGCATATTCCATCATCTGTTGACGGTCAGTCCATGAATATCCATCTAAGTAGTCAAAATATTGTCGTTGGAGTTTATTGAGAATCGCAGGGTTGAGCTGGCTAATTTCTAAATGATTTGTCAGTGCCTCATCCACCGAAACCTCACCCACACGGCGTAATGTCACCCTTTCTTGTCCCGTTAACCCCAATTTTTGCTTGATTTCAGCGATCAGGACTGGGGAATTTGAGACTTTAAGCGTTAACCAATCGCCAGGTTGATAGTGTGCCTCTTCTTGATATTTAAAAGTGACACACCAGACCGTTTTATCCGCTTGTGGGGTTTGGTTCTGTTTTTCGACTAAAGTTAGCTTCATTCTGCTCTCCATGATTTTGGAGAGATTATATTACATCACATTCAGTAGCTTTTGCGCTAAAACAGAGATCCAAGGGGCGGTTGCAAGAATCGTCACTGCTGCCATTAAGCCCGACATCAAACCAATGCCAATCAAAGGCAAGACACTGTTCTGTTGGATTTCCACCTTCTTGAGTTGCTTTTCCATGCCTGAAAACAGATCCACCTGTTTTTTTAACAGACCATTTAAGGTTTTAATCTGCTTAAACAGCAACTTCTGCTCTTTTTCCAGCTTCTTATGGGCATCGGTTGTCTGTTTATCCACCTGGCGCATCTGTTGCGCCAATTGACCAATGGAAGCGTCCATCTGTTTGACGAGACTTTCAATGGCTGTTTTATCCTCTTTTAACCACTCATAATCAGGATCCAGCATATCTTCCATACCAAATCCTGCTAGGTGATCACTGATATCACGACCTTGTGACTGCTGGCGTTTCAAAGCCTGCTCCAATAATAAACTCTTTGAACTCAAAGGTTCCACTTCTCTTAAATCAATCGACATTGCACTCTTCCCTTGTCATTTTTTTGACAGTTTTTATTTCTGTTATAATCCATTTATCACAAACTATGCCAACTTTTAAAAGGTCTCGTTATGAAATACATTGGCGCCCATGTCTCCGCCGCTGGGGGTGTGGAAAATGCCCCGCTTCGTGCGCACGAAATCGGTGCGACCGCTTTTGGATTATTTACCAAAAATCAACGGCAATGGCAGGCTAAACCCTTGAGTGACAGTTCCATTCACGCCTTTAAAGAAAACTGTACCAAGTTGGGTTATACCCCTAAGCAGATTCTGCCGCATGATAGCTATTTAATTAACCTTGGACACCCTGAGGTGGATAAGCGACAGAAGTCACTGGATGCATTTATCGATGAGTTACACCGCTGTGAACAGCTGGGGATTGATCGATTGAATTTCCATCCTGGCAGCCATTTGCGGATGATGAGCGAAGAGGCGTGCATGGATCTTATTGCCGAGAGTTTAAATTTTGCTTTATCACAAACACAGAGCGTGATAGCGGTGCTAGAAAATACGGCAGGACAAGGTTCTAATTTGGGGTATCGGTTTGAGCAACTGGCTTATATGATTGAACGAGTGGAGGACAAATCTCGAGTGGGGGTCTGTATCGATACTTGTCATGCCTATGCAGCGGGCTATGATTTAAAAAATAATTACGATAGCGTGATGCAAGCGTTTGCAGAGACGGTTGGCTTTGAGTATTTAAAAGGAATGCACCTGAATGATTCTAAAGGCAAACTCGGCTCTCGAATTGACCGCCATCATAGTTTGGGTGAGGGCGAACTGGGTTGGGAACCTTTTGAACGCATTATGCAAGATGATCGCATTGATGAGATTCCCATGATTTTAGAAACCATCAACCCCAACCGCTGGCCTGAAGAAATTGCCCAACTCAAGGATTTTTCCTCTTGATCTAAAAGCTTTACACGAATGGGATAATGTCTGGTTCCCATGCTTCTGCTTGGGAACCAATACGATTTGACAAGTATTTCTAACACTTAAAGTGCTTATCCTTTCCCTCGTTGGAGCGCAGGAAACCTAGCCTAACACATCACTTGCATTTGACTGTATTTACTCCCTAACACAACGGGGGCTTGTTTTTCGACCAGTTGTTTATAGGCTCGACGACCATACTCTTTTTTGAGTTTATGTTTATAGGCTTTAAAGAAATCTTTCAAAATATCATGCCCATAAATGCCATTTACAGCATAGGTATCGGTTTTTTCATCCCACTCTAACCGCACTGCCATTAAAGGATTGCTCGCTGGCCCTTTGGTGACTTTTCCGCCTTGCATGGGATCATATACAGAATTATGTGCACAACAAACAATCTGCCCTGCACCCCCTGCGACATCACTTTTATCAGAATTGTAATTGATCATACTCAATGCTTTATTGGGATATTGCAACTGGTGCTGACAGATGGCTACAAATGCAACAACGGATTTTTTAGGCCCCACGCCACCCAACCATTGATAGTTTGTGCCTTCAGAAGTCGGCAGTTCGCCCTGTGTATTTAAAGGGGTGCCTAAATCAATTAAAAAACAGGGAGTACTTTGATAAGGGTATTGAAATAGATACTCTGTTTTGGGTTGAATTTGATCACTTTTAAGAGGATGTCCATCTGCATCCGTGAGGGTGACCTTATTAAATTCTAATACCTCTGCATAAGCTAAGAACTGAGGGAGCATTGAAGCTGCAACCCCCATTGAACAAGCTTTTAAAAATTCTCTACGATCCATATTTTTTCCTTTTAAATAGGCGTGCTGCACGAGATATACAGCACAGATAAAAAAGAGTTTTGTACAAAATACAGGGGAGTCTGATTATTTTTGTACAAAACTCAATGCGTTATGGAGGATTAAGTATTGACTGAATGTTATGCAAACATATCGTTAAACATCCCTTCTGCCCAAGCAATATTGGCTTGTCCTAATTGTGGGCTCCACTGCTCTTTTAAGGTGACATCGGTAAAGCCAGCCAATTTCCGCCCTTTATATTTGTATTTTGCATCGACCATAATGGATTCTAGCGGAGACGATTTAACCGCTGAGTAACAAATGGTATGTGGGCTTTCCCATTTTGGAAGTGGTTTACCTTGGGCATGAGCCGCAACCACTTTGGCTACATAGTGTGCTTCCGAGTTAGAAGTGTTGCCTGATTTAGAGTAGCCCATAAAGCGTGCATCCCCTGTTACATAAACATGCTCGTCTCCCTTCGCTTGATAGGTAAAGGGATCGATATCGGCTTCATGCTGAGAACCTTCTTTTGCTAAGCCCATAATCTCAATTAGCTTCGCTGCCCGAACAGGAGGATAGATGGCGGCATCGTCAAATTTGTAAACATCTTCAAAACCTTCAGTATTAGTAGTGACCGTTTTCTTAATCGGGTCAACTGCGACAATATTGGCACTTTTGACATATTGCACAATCCCTTTATAAAGGTTGTCAAATGCATGATGGAACCCTTTTTTCTTAATCGTAATATCAGGGTTCATGTCCAGCAGGACAACTTTTCCATCTATTTTGTTCTTTTTAAAGTAGTCCGCAATCAAACAGGTTCTTTCATAAGGAGCAGGTAAACATCTGTAATTCCCTTTAGGAACAGTTAATAGGAAAGTACCTCCGTCAAAATCTTCTAACTTCTCTTTTAACGAAAGGTGTTCAGAACCAGGCATAAATCCAGCAGGATATTCTTTTCTTAGAATATACTCTTGTTCAGGGGTGACGCCAATTCGAGAATAGTCATAATCAATACCTGGTGCAACCACTAAATAGTCGTAATCAATACTGCCCTGATCGGTATAAAGTACCTTATTTTTACGATCCGCATTGATGGCACAAGCATTAAAGAAGATGTAGTTATTATTTTTAGCGGCATCTGCATAAGAATGACGCATAAAATCGGTATCTACTTGAGGATCTGCACCTGTCATCCAGATATTACTCATTGGGCAAGAAAAGAAGGTGCTATTTTTTTCAACCAATACAACATCAAATTTGTCATAGTATTTCTTTAAATACTTCGCCATGGTTAGACCAGACCAACCACCACCAACAACCACAGCACGAGGGCCTTTTGCTTTAGGTAAATTGGCTTTTCCAATATCTAGGCTCATACCTGATGCTGCTGAAGCCGAACTTGGTGTAGAGGGGTTGGATTGGCACGCACCCATCATCGCAGCGCCTGCCCCTGCAGTTGCACCGCCCAAAAACTTCAACATCCCACGACGAGAAACAGTATTTTGTGTCTGTTCTTTTTTCATTTTTTCTTCCTCTGAATTTTATGCTTGGATTAAGAGAGCTAATCTCTGTAGGTAACATTATAGATACGGCACATAAAAAACAATAATTAAAATTTTGTATTTTATTAAACCCTAATATAATTATTTAATAATAAAATTAACACATTGATTTTAAAGTAAAAATTTAAATATTTTTATTTCTATAAATATAAAAAAATGTGAAACTTACTTTTATTTAATACATTTAATTTATAGCCTGATAGATATTACTTTGAATGAACCACCTAAAACTAACTCTAGCAGACAAGGTGCGACACGCTTTATACAATTTCTATCTGAGGATTTAGGTCGTATGAAACACTATGAACTCAGTCCATACAGTATAATATTCGTCCTTAACCCAATAGATGAGATCAAACCATGAAAACCTTTGATAAAACCGCTTTTATTGAATTTATTATGCAAGCTGGCGTGCTGAAGTTGGGGGAATTTACCCTTAAATCTGGACGGCAGAGTCCCTATTTTTTCAATGCAGGACTGTTCAATACAGGCGGGCAGATGGCAACCTTAGCGCAGGCTTATGCAGCGACCATTGCGGGCAATGAGGTGGCGTTTGATCTACTATTTGGTCCAGCTTATAAAGGCATTCCATTGGCGGCCACCACGGCAGTGAGCTTGGCAAGAGATTTTGACATCGATCAGCCTTATGCCTTTAACCGTAAAGAGGCAAAAGACCACGGTGAAGGCGGCAATATTGTCGGGCATCCGCTGGCGGGACAGAAGGTGTTGATTATTGATGATGTGATTACCGCAGGCACGGCGATTCGTGAAGCGATTGAAATTATTCAAGCGGAAGGCGGTGAGCCTTGCGGCGTGGTGATTGCTTTGGATCGCATGGAAAAAGGGCAAGGTGAACTGTCTGCCATTCAAGAAGTTGAACGAGATTACAAACTGCCCGTCTATAGCATTATCAACCTCAATGATATTATTACCTATCTGGAAGCGACGCAACAGACCGACTTTTTACAAGCGATGAAAGCCTATCGTGCCGAATATGGCATCTGAAGCTCAAACGGAAAACCGAACCGCCCTTTCTGTCCTTCAGACCGTTTTTGGTTATGAAGCCTTCCGTCCCCATCAAGCGGAGATTATTGAGGATGTATTGGCTGGCAAAGACTGCTTTGCCCTGATGCCAACAGGGGGCGGGAAATCCCTCTGCTATCAAATCCCAGCCTTGATGCGTCCTGGCGTGGCGATAGTGGTATCACCCCTGATTGCATTAATGGAAGATCAGGTTTCGGCACTGAAAAGTCTCGGTATTGCGGCGGCGTTTTATAACTCCACACTAGAACCTCAAGCGGCTGAAGCGGTTTTGCAAAAGTTACACAGCGGCGAGTTGGATCTGCTCTATGTGTCTCCCGAACGGCTGATGCTGCCCTCTTTTATTCAGCAACTGCACTCCCTGCCACTCGCCCTCTTTGCCATTGATGAAGCCCATTGTGTTTCCCAATGGGGACATCAGTTCCGTCCAGAATATCGACAGATTGGACAGTTGCGACTGCAATTTCCGCAGGTACCCTTTATTGCATTAACGGCTACAGCGGATAAAACCACGCAACAGGATATTTTGGCACAACTCAACCTACAACAGCCGCAGATTCATATCAGCAGTTTTGACCGCCCGAATATTTTTTACAAGGTGGCAGAAAAGCATAAACCAATGCAACAGCTGCTTGCGTTTTTGCAGTCGCATCAAAATGAGAGCGGGATTATCTATGCTTTGAGCCGTAAAAAGGTGGAAAAGGTCGCTGCTGCTTTGCAGGAACAGGGATTAAAGGCTCAGGCGTATCATGCGGGACTTTCTACTGAACAACGGCAACAGGTGCATCAGCAGTTTATCCGAGATGAAGTGGATATTGTGGTCGCCACCGTTGCGTTTGGCATGGGGATTGATAAACCCAATGTACGATTTGTGGTGCATTATGACCTGCC
>JALUXI010000208.1 GCA_027019045.1 Piscirickettsiaceae bacterium
ACTTAATGCATAAACTCTGGCTAATTCAACAATAGGCGTAATCCCTCGCTTTTTTAGATCCAATCCTTGAGATTGAGCGTCCTTAGATTTGCGTCCCTGCTCTAAAATAAAGTGCCGAAAAAAACCGATCGGTGGCTGAAACGAAAGGGCATTTGCAGCCAAGTGATGCAAAAACAAACCACTGTTCTTCGCCATCTCCAATGCGGATTGACGAAGGGGTTCAAAGAGTTCATTCGCCCCACAGACCGCCTTTAAATCATAAAAAGTCGCCGCATATAAAATAGATTCAGATGTAGGGGTCGACGTCCACTGTTGAAAATAACGCTGCCATTGTGACAAAGGTTGCCGCCATTTTGGATTGGAAGCCATCATCTCACCTGGACAGAATTCATATCCCAAGGTATCTAGTTGCTGAGTGACTTTTTGAGTAAAACTGGATAAGACTGTTTCATCAAATGCCACGCCATCAGGCAATAACAACGCATTATCCTGATCCGTTTTCAGCGTCTGCTCCCCTCTGGCCATAGAACCCGCCACTAAAAAAGCACAAGATAACCCCTCCAGCCCTGATTGCTCATTTGCCATCTCTCGCCAAATCAAGGCAACCGTTCGCTGGGTCAATGCCTCGCCCAAAGCACTGATCAAGCGTCCCACCTTTTGTGGCGGCAACTTTTGCCGAACCAACTGCACAAAGTAGTCTGGCAAGGCATCAGCCACCGTTTGAAGTGCCTCAAAACTTTGTGCCCGCCTTGCTCTTTGACTCAAAGCGGTAAAATCTAAGGCAGGTGGCAGTTGCTGTAACGAGAAAAAGCCCTCTGGCGTTGCACCCGATGCTACCAACACCCCATCTTGCTTCACCAACTGAGGCAAAATTTCCCCCACTGGCGTATCTGGTGAAACTTGCGTCAGTGGAAATTGCGAAGGATGCGTTTCTAAAGCCGCAAAGCTTGACCAACCTTCCGCCACGGCTTTTAAAATCAATCGTTCATTGAGCAAAAAGTAAGTGGTTTGATGTGCTTTGAGAATCGGCCAAGGAGATTGGGGGGAAGCTTCTGCTTGTTTGAGCTTTTGTGCCGCTTGCTGAAGCGTTGTATTGAGCGATAAACATTCAATCGGTCGAATAAAGGCTTGCACGGGTTGATTGAGTGGGAGATGGGTTGAAGTCTGCTGCCACTGTTGCAACGCAAGACGAATACGATCAGGTTTATTTTTAGCAAAGAACTGCTGAAAAATAGGATAGTCCTGATACGCCTGCAGAAAGACCTTCTTCGGGAAACGATACACCAAGCTGTCTTCCAATGCCTGCACAGAATACTGAACCATGCCTTGTTCCAACAGAGAACGATAACCAAACCACTCTCCCTCTGCCACCTCATTGACCACTTCTCCAGCTGTATCCAATACCTGGAAAGCCCCTGAACGCACCAGATAGAGCCACTCATTCTGTTGACCAGCAACCAAGGCCTGCTCTTGACGACGAAAATAGACAATCTCCAACACCGCCAACCAATCATGCAGTGCCGCTTCAGGCAACTCATCTAAAGGTGGGGTTTGGCGTAAAAAAGCAAGTTGTGCGCTCTGTTCAATATCCAAATGTCACATCCTAATGAACTGTGAATTCACCAATATAGTTATTCCAATGCCCTTTCGCCACCCAGTGCAGGGTTAAGGACTTTGGCGTGTCCGAATGAGGTAACAACACCTGCCACTGGTAACCCGCTTCATCCAGCTTTTGTGCCTGATGAGGCGGTAGAACCTTCACCACCTCCACCATGAGCCCCTTTAATCGCTGATTGGCAATCAATTTCAGCGTGCGAGACTGGGGATTTTGGGAAATCTCCATCGCAAAATCCCCTGCCGCAAAGTGGCAACCTTTATTTAAATCACAGACAGATTCCACAGGTACGAGCTTTTGCAAAACACTCTCTGGGTTCTCTTTCTTTAAATACCAATCGGTTAAAGCGTAACCCACATACCCCAAAAAAGGGGTCATTACGATTGCTAATAAAATATGTTTTGAATTCATTATGCTCTCTTTGTTTATTCATTTTTTTATTGAGCCTAAGGGTTGAGGCTAAGGGTTTCCCCAAGTAAGCCAAATAAAAAAATGCCCTGCAAAGCAGGGCAATATTGAGAGCTTTGCATGAGTGGGATGCGAGAGAAAAAAGAGATAAAATTTCTCGAATCGAGGCGGAAAACGCAGGTAATAGCTAGCTATTGCCAAGTTTTTCAACGAAGAGTCAGGGAATTTTAGCCTTTTTTATCCGTGTAGCCATCTCGTGCAAAGCTCTCATTTCTATTTAAACTTAGTGCGCACCTTCAACGGATGCTTTAGAGCCTTTAGGCACACGAATATCTTCCACTAAATCCTGAATATGGACAGGGCAAGGTGAAGTCATTTTAGTCACCAAGAAGGCCACCACAAAGTTCACCACCGCACCGACTGCACCAAAGGCATTTGGACTGATGCCAAAGAACCAGTTGGCAGGCATATCACCCAAGAAGGAAGTGCCAGGGATAAACATAATCCCTTTGTGCTGGAAGACATAAAGCAAGGTGATTGAGATCCCTGCGACCATCCCCCAAATCGCCCCTTCTTTATTGATATGCTTAAAGAAGATTCCCATAATCAAGGCTGGGAACAAGGATGCTGCAGCTAAACCAAAGGCAATCGCCACAGTCCCTGCCGCAAAGTCGGGTGGATTCAATCCGAGATACCCTGCGACCAGTACAGTCGTCGCCATCGCAATACGACTCGCGCGTAATTCAGATTTTTCCGACATATTACGAATCATCAAACCTTTTAACAAGTCATGAGAAATCGCCGAAGCAATCGCTAACAGCAACCCTGCTGCGGTGGAGAGTGCGGCGGCTAGCCCCCCTGCGACCACAATCGCAATGACCCAGTTAGGCAAGTTAGCAATTTCAGGGTTCGCCAATACCATAATATCGCGATCCACTTTCAGCTCAGAGCCTTTCCAGCCCCATTCCTGCTCTGCTTTCTGGGCAAACTCAGGGTTCTTATCGTTGTAGTATTGAATACGGCCATCGCCATTTTTGTCTTCAAACTTCAACAGACCAGTGGTTTCCCACTTCTTAAACCAGTCTGGGCGTTCCGCATAAGCCAAGTTAGCATCTGCTTGACCCACTGGCCCCGTCTGAACAGTTCCCATCAAGTTCATGCGAGCCATGGCGCCCACTGCAGGTGCAACCAAATAAAGTAGGGAAATAAAGACCAATGCCCAACCTGCAGAGCTTCGAGCATCTTTAACCGAACGCACAGTAAAGAATCGCATAATGACATGCGGAAGACCTGCTGTACCAATCATCAGCGTCAAGGTATAGACAAACATATTGAGTTTACTTCCCATCACCTGGGTCGTATATTGGTTAAAACCTAGATCCACCAAAGTTTGATCCAGTTTATCCAATAGATAAGTGCCATCAGACAACATTTGATCTCCTAATCCCAAAGGTGGAATCGGATTCCCCGTTAGATGCAAAGAGATAAAAATGGCAGGCACGGTATAAGCGGTAATCAACACCACATATTGAGCAATCTGAGTGTAGGTAATCCCTTTCATCCCGCCGATAACCGCGTAGAAGAACACTATCCCCATCCCGATATACAGCCCAGTATCATAATCGGTTTCCAAGAAACGGGAGAAAGCCACCCCAATCCCTTTCATCTGCCCGATGACATAGGTAATCGATGCCAAGACCAAACAGATGACGGCAATCACTCTGGCCGTATCTGAATAGTAGCGTTCACCGATAAATTCTGGCACAGTGAACTTACCAAATTTACGCAAATAAGGTGCAAGTAACATCGCTAACAGTACATAACCCCCTGTCCACCCCATCAGGAAGACAGAAGCCCCATAACCGTTAAAAGCGATCAACCCCGCCATCGAGATGAAAGAAGCTGCCGACATCCAGTCTGCTGCGGTTGCCATCCCGTTTGCTACAGGGTGAATATTTCCCCCTGCCACATAAAAATCACCCGTGCTTTTCGCTCGAGCCCACACTGCAATCCCAATGTAGAGCGCAAATGTCGCCCCCACCACTAGGTATGTTAAAGTACTTAAATCCATACGACTGATGCTCCCTTAATCTTCTTGCACATCATGGCGTGCATCGAGTTTGTTCATCTTAGCGGCGTAACAGAACACCAGAATAATAAAGGTAATGATTGAGCCTTGCTGAGCAAACCAAAAACCAAGCGGATAACCGCCAATCTTAATCTGGTTCATCACATCCACCAACACAATTCCAAACCCAAAAGAGACCACAAACCAAATAGTCAAACAGGTCGCCAGCAACTTCAGATTACTTCGCCAATAGGCATAGCTATCAAAGCTTTTATCTTGTTTCTTCGTCATAGAGTCATCCTCAATATTTGTTATTTAAACTCTTTCGATCCCCTTTTAAACACAGGGAAAATCAAAGGCTAGGATAGCAGACAACAACCATAAAGATAATCAAGTCTCTTTATGACATATAGACTTGATAATAAAGAGAGATTATTTCAGAAAATTAAGCTATGCTAATATTAAAGAGGGGCTGGCTCAACGATACAGCCGCTGATAGGTGCCACCTTGTTGAATCAGTTCATCATGTGAACCTTGTTCGATAATGTGTCCATCCTCAAATACCATAATGCGATCAGCTTGTTTAATGGAGCTGAGGCGGTGAGCGACAATCAGCGTTGTGCGTCCTTCAAAGAAGGGGGTTAACGCTTGGTAAAGTTGGCGTTCTGTCTCCATATCTAAGGCTGAAGTCGCCTCATCCATCATCACCACTTTGGGATCTTGCAGAATCATTCTGGCAATGGCCAACCGTTGGCGTTGTCCGCCTGAGAGCTTAATACCATTGCGCCCGACGACACTCTCCAACTGCTCTGACAGATTTCGCACCACTTCTGCCATTTGTGCCATCTCCAATGCCTGCCATAACTGTTCATCTGGCAAGTTGCGACCTAAATCAAGATTAAAACGAATGGTGGAATGGAAAAGTACAGGATGCTGTAACACAGTCGCTACATTTTCTCGTACTACCTGCTGCCCAATTTTTTCAAACGGCACTTCGTTATAGCAAACACAGCCCGCTTCAGGCTGATAAAAACCGAGCATCAACTGCACCAGGGTAGTTTTCCCGCCGCCGCTTGCTCCTACCAAGGCCAATTTTTCCCCTGGCTGAATCTCAAAGCTGACATCTTTTAGCACAGGCTCCTCATGATCAGGGTAGCTAAATTTCAGATGCTGCACAGAGACCTTCACAGGCGTTTGATTAAAAGGATTCACCTCACAAGGAAATTGCGGTTCCTGCTTTAAATCTAATACCTTATTGATGCGTTGCAAAGCGCCATCTGCAGCACTATAACTGTATTGAATCGCCAAAATCTCCTGCACAGGCCCCATCATAAACCAGAGATACCCCAACACTGCCATCATCTCCCCTATGGTCAGTCCAGAAAAGACGACCATCAGCATCGCCACACCACGGAAGAGATCAAACCCAATCAGGAAAATCAAAAACGAGAGTCGGCTGGCGGCATCACTTTTCCAAGTAAAGGCTTCTGAATGGCGTTTGATATCCAGTGCCAAGTCTTGAATCCGCTGAAAAAAGGCTCTGTCCTGATTCGCTGCTCGCACCTGTTGCAAGGCATCTAGCGTTTCGGTTAAGGCTTGCTGAAAGGCTTCCAATGCGGTATTTTCCGCTTTTTTCAACTGCTTCACCGCCCGTCCCATCCGCATGGTGAAATAGACCACCACAGGATTGAGCAGCAAAATAAACAACGCCATCTGCCAGTGCAACCAGAGCAGCACTACCGTCACCCCAAGCAGCGTCAACCCTGCAATCATCACCTTCGCAATACTGGAGCCGAGAAAGCTATCTATCGTATTGACATCATTCACCAGCGTGGCAGAAACGCTCCCCGACCCCATGCGTTCATACTCCTCCATTGCCACGCCTTCAATGCGTTGCAATAGATCTCGCCGAATCTGATAGGTCACCTCTTTAGAAATCACCGTAAACTGCTGCGACTGCCACACCCCAAAGCCGACCCCCAGTATCCGTAGCCAAATCGTCAAGACCGATACAGTGACAATATAACCCGCCGCCGTCTGCCAATCTTGCGGCAACCACTGATTCAAACCCTCCACAATCCAGCCACCTTGGTGCAGCAGCACTTCATCCACCAGCAACGGTAGTAACAGTGGCAAAGGCAGCGTCACCGCTGCTGCGACAAAAGCAATCAAATTAGCCTTAATTAAACGAGAACGATGGCGTTTAACTAAATCCCAAATGCGTTGCCAAGTGTACAACCCATCTGTTTTACCTGTTGCTTGAAAATTCATTCTTGTTTACTTTCCTTTTACTGCAACTGCTTGAAGAATTGCACCTTCTAAGTCATCATCTTTTAACCTATATTCTTCCAATAAATGAATATTTTCATGGGTAATATGTAGCTGACCTTCATTTCCCTTATTACCACGATGCTGTCCTTTAGAAAAAAGAGGATGATGCAAAACTGTATCTGAATTCATGACCCACAAAACAATCTCATCTCTAAAAACAGCAACCCAAATAAATACATCACAATACTGCGGCTTGAGCTGTTGAAAATTCATTAAAAACCTTTTTTGGGTCTGTCTAGAGAGTGCCTTCATATACAAAGGCGCATGACTGTCGCGATCAACCGCTCTGGAAGCCTTCACCTCAATCCGAATTCCATCTAACCAAAGATCATACTGACCACCATAATCGGGATCCAGCTGCTTCGAGGGTCTTTGTAACTTTGAACTTTTTGCCTGAACATAAGTCTGAGCAAACTGTTCTCCAAACCCCCGAGGGGCAGAAATCTCAAAAATCCACAAATTAGGATTATGGTAAATATACTCTGTTCGAATCTCTAAATACTGTTCATAGCTCACCTCGCCCCTTTCCATCAAATGAAATAATAGATGCTCATACTCATTAAAAGGGAAAATGGCCGTTTCCGACGCTATCATTCCCAAAACCGCGGCAAGCTCCTCTTCAGAGCCTTTAAAATAAGAGAGGATATTATGCTTTAATTCGGTAAGTTCCATCTTCACACCTTTGTATATTCAATCGTTCAAGATAAAGCGATTCATCAAAATGAGACATCTCCTCCAAACACTGATAATGAATGGGCAGCACCTCTAAATCCCCTCTTAATACCTTATGCGTATTAAAAACTTGTGTAAATATCCAATTCATCAAATCACTGCTTAACAACTCACCCAATAGCTTCATCGGGACAGGGAAATCTGCATCGGGAATCAATAAATTGGCACTATTTAAAATAAACCGCTGTTGGTCATCATAAAAAAAACATAACCTAGAAGAGATGAACTTATAGATTAACTTCTCTTTTGCCTGATACAAATCCAAGGGTGCGACCTGCTGATATAACCCCATGTCATTAGGAATAAAACAACTTGCCTCTTTGAGCCCTTCTGCTTGTATATCTGATCCCTTATAAACTGGCAAATAACCAGGTTGCCAATGAGAAGTCACAAACTTTTTATTATTCCCTGTCACAATACCCAGTCCCCATGAAGCCCGTCCTTTCAGTGTCATATGAGGAAGAGACATTAAATATTGCAGTGTCTCCGCTGAACGGTCATCACAGTAAAAATTTAAAATAGACTTTGGATTACAAGCAAAAGAGAGAGGGGTTCTATCATAACAATGCTCTTGTACTTCACACCGTATCTTTTTCTCTGGAGAAGGCGCTTGATTTTTTAGCACCACCCCCTGCGCCTTTGTGAGCAACCCTTTAAAAACCTTGCCATAATCAATCATTCTTGCGATTGATAGCGTTAATAGTTTTTCTCTTGCCTGCTCAAAAACTGCAATATTAAAAAATGACTCGGGCAATAACAGTCCTAATCGCCCTTCCTCCTTTAAACAATGTAATGAAGCAAATAAAAATAACGCACTGGTATCCAGACTTGTTCCAGCTTTTAAGCTCTCTCCTATTTGCACACGGATTTTTTTGGGAATTTTTTTTCCCCAAGGAGGATTGGTAAAAATATAATCAAACTGAGGTACAGTCGTACCAGTCGCTAATGTTAAAAAATCGGCCACTTGGATATTTGAGGTTCGATAACCCGTAACAGCATAAATCCGTGCTTTTGTTATTTCTACCGCAACAGGATCTACATCATAACCATAGATATTTTCAGGTTTGAATCCCAAGGCCAAAGCACGCATAATAAAATTGCCCGAACCACAACAGGGGTCACAGAAAGTAGCTTGTTTGACCTGTTCATCGCCCTCTAGTGCAAATAAATCTTCAACAACCGATGGAGGGGTATAATAAACCCCTTCTTTATTCCGATAAGCATCAGATAGAGCCTGCTCATAAGTGTCTGCTAGCGCCTCTCCTTTCTTAGCCCCTTCTTCCTCTGCTAACGCCTGCAAAATATGATGACTGACTTTTTCATGATCATGTGAATCTTTTAAAGACTTATTCGCTCTCTGATTAAGTTTATCTTTCCCTAAAACCTGCTTCTGAAACGCCTTTACAGATGAATAAGACACTTGTCCTGTACCGACCGCTTCCAAATAATGAGCTTTAATCCAATTTCGAATGGTTGCAGTCGACACCCCTAGAAAAGTGGCCGCTTCATGAATATCCATCGTCAATGAAGCAACAGGAGGTGAAAAGTCTAAACTGCCCTGATGCATACGCAATTTAAACCTTCCTTTTCATTAAACGATAAAAATTCTCAGTCGTCGCTTCGGCGACCGCTTCGGGTGCCATACCTTTTAAGTTAGCAATCTCTTCCACCACAAAACGGGTATAAGCAGGTTGATTGGTTTTGCCTCGATACGGCACAGGGGCGAGATAGGGTGAATCCGTCTCAACTAGCATTTTGTCGAGAGGCACCGCTTTGGCGACCTCTTTCAACGACTTGGCATTTTTAAAGGTGACAATGCCCGAAAAAGAGATGTAAAAACCCATCGCCATCGCCTGCTCTGCCGTCTCTAAATCCTCGACAAAACAGTGCATAATACCACCCACTTCTTCCGCCCCCTCTTCTTGCAAAATTCGCAAGCAGTCGGGTGTGGAGTTGCGGGTATGAATCACCACAGGCTTGCCTAACTGCTTGGCAATACGCACCTGCTGGCGTAAACGGTCATGCTGCCAGCTCATGTCACTGTCCGCTTCAAAATGATAATAATCCAAGCCAATCTCACCTATCGCCAACACCTTAGAATGACTGGCCGCTTCAATCAATGCCTCATCCGAGACCTGCACACTCGGCTCCTCACACGGATGCACCCCAATGGCGGCATAAACTTCAGGATGCTGTTCTGCAATTGCCAATACCTCATGCCACTGCTCAGGATTGATCGCCACACACATCATCCGCTCCACGCCGTTTTCCACCGCATGAGCAATCACTTCTTCCACGCTTCCCACCTGTTCTTTAGGCAGAATATTTAAATGGCAATGTGAATCAACAATCATCTTTATTCCTTAAATAATGTTTTCATTGAGTGCAAAGCACTCTAACTTAAAATTTGGTGTCTGTCTGGCCAGCCAGAGCAGGCAGAGATTTTCCAATAACAACGCCTGATTAATATTCTGCTGCCAAAGCTGTTGAGCGTGCAGCACGGCTGCTTGAAAATCGAGATCATCTGGGTGATAAGGGCGTTTTTGCTGGTAGAGGGCTTGTCGTACGGCGGCCACCGACCAGTGGTAGAAATAATCAAACACCGCTTGTGGCGTTGTCCACTTTAACCAAGCAGCGACCACTTCTGGCACACTTTTCTGCCCCGCTTGCAACGCCTGACAATCATTTTGCCACTGCTGATACTGCTCAAATGCGCCCTGTTCAATCCATGCTTTTGCGGCTAAAGGGGCGTTGTAATTGAGGCGTAATGCCCGTTTCAGCAAGGGTAAATCCGCTTCTGGACACGCCTGTTGTAACCACGCTAGCCCTTCTTCCGAGCTTG
>JALUXI010000209.1 GCA_027019045.1 Piscirickettsiaceae bacterium
GCAGATGCTCGCCAGCTGAGGTTTCAATTGATGGCGATGAATGATCTGATCCAAAGCCCCATGCTCTAACAAGAACTCACTGCGTTGGAAGCCTTCAGGCAACTTTTCTCTCACTGTCTGTTCAATCACACGAGGGCCCGCAAACCCAATCAACGCCTGAGGCTCACCAATATTGAGATCCCCCAAAGAGGCAAAACTGGCGGAGACCCCACCCATCGTTGGGTCGGTCATCACTGAAATAAACGGCAACCCATTTACTCGTAGTCGTCCTAAAGCAGCAGAAGTTTTCGCCATCTGCATCAAAGAGAACAATGCCTCTTGCATTCTCGCTCCACCACTGGCTGAAAACACAATCAAAGGGACATGACGAGCAATCGCTTCATTGACCGCTCGCACAAACTTCTCGCCCACAACCGAACCCATGGAACCACCCATAAACTTAAATTCAAAGGCTCCTGCGACCACATCCACACCATCAATCTTGCCCGCCATCACAATCAAGGCATCTTTTTCGCCCGTATTTTTCTGTGCCTGTGCTAAGCGAGCTTTATAGGTTTTAATATCCTTAAACTTCAAGCGATCAACAGGCGTAATATTGGCAAACAGCTCCTCTTGTGTCCCTTCATCCAAGAAGAAGCCTAGGCGTTCTCTGGCGCCAATGCGCATATGGTGATCACATTTCGGACACACCTCTTGAT
The DNA here is from genome assembly GCA_027019045.1 of Piscirickettsiaceae bacterium. GTDB lineage: Bacteria > Pseudomonadota > Gammaproteobacteria > Thiomicrospirales > Thiomicrospiraceae > JALUXI01. Next base: position 699 of record JALUXI010000209.1, read on the forward strand.
TGCGTTTCACTTCCGAGCGATAAAGCGTCGCTTCACATTTTGGACATTTCATCCACAACCCTTCAGGGACAGATTTTCTGCGTTCAGTCACTTTTTTTATACTCGGTACAATTTTTTCAAACCAGTTCATTTTACGCTCCTACTGCTTCTGCGTCGGCTTTATCGATTGCCTGACGGAACATTGTCATCTTTTCTTCAATTGCTTGTGCGACTGTCTCAAAGTCGGCATGGTGCTGTTCAGCCTGTTGCTCAATCACCGACACCAAAGCCGACCCCACAATCACGGCATCACCCACTTTCGCCATCTGATAAGCCGACTCCGCATCTCGAATGCCAAAACCAATCCCAACAGGAAGCGCAACCTGATTACGCAGATGCCCCACATGTTGAGTCACATCCGCCACATCCAAATCCTTTGAGCCTGTTACCCCTTTTAAAGAGACATAATAGACAAAGCCCCGTCCCTTCTCATTGACTGCTTGCAAACGGCTCTCTGGCGTAGTGGGAGAAACGAGAAAAATCGTTTCCAAACCATTCTCATGCAGATCTTTGCAATAGGCCTCGCTCTCTTCAGGCGGCATATCCACCGTCAACACCCCTTGCACACCTACCGCAGCCGCTTCTTTCGCAAAGGTTTCATAAGTCATCACTTCCACAGGGTTTAAATACCCCATCAATACAATCGGCGTAGTGGTATTGTCACGACGAAAATCTGCCACCATTTGCAACACCTGCCGCAGACTCACTTGATGACTCAACGCCCGCTCCACCGCCTTTTGAATCACAGGGCCATCCGCCATTGGATCAGAAAAAGGCACGCCTAACTCAATCATATCGGCACCTGCCGCCACCAAACGGTGCATCAACGGCACCGTCCACTCTGGACGGGGATCGCCAGCTGTAATGTAAGGAACCAAAGCGGTTCGGTTTTCCGCCTTTAACGCAGCTAATTTCTTTGCAATATTCATTAAAACTCAAACCCTTCAATCTTC
>JALUXI010000210.1 GCA_027019045.1 Piscirickettsiaceae bacterium
CATCAGCATTTTGATGTCGAGTTGGCTGTCTTCAATCCAGCTTTGCATTTGAATCATGGCGGTTTTGATAATGTCCGCTGCGGTGCCTTGCATGGGGGCGTTGATGGCGGTGCGTTCGGCGTAGGCGCGCATTTGGGCGTTGCGGCTATGGATTTCGGGTAAGTAAAGACGACGACCCATGAGGGTTTCAACAAAGCCTTGTTCTTTTGCTTGTGCCTTAATGCTTTCCATATATTCTCGCACTTTGGGATAGCGAGAAAAGTAGAGGTCGATATAGCTCTGTGCTTCTTTGCGAGAGACATCTAGCTGCTTAGCTAGTCCAAAGGCGGACATGCCGTAAATTAATCCAAAGTTGACGGCTTTGGCACTGCGACGCATTTCGGAGGTCACTTCTTCCAGCGGCACACCGAAAATCTCTGCAGCGGTGGCTTTGTGAATATCTTTGCCATGTTGGAATGCGCTGATCAAGCCTTCATCCCCTGAAAGGTGCGCCATGATTCTGAGTTCAATTTGCGAGTAATCCGCAGCAATTAGACAGTGTTGTGCTGGGGCGATAAAGGCTTGGCGAATGCGGCGACCCTCTTCGGTGCGGACGGGAATATTTTGCAGGTTAGGATCGGTGGAGGAGAGGCGGCCTGTGGAGGCGACCGCTTGTTGATAATGGGTATGTACTCGTCCTGTTTTGGGGTTGACCTGTTTGGGGAGGGCATCGGTATAGGTCGATTTGAGTTTGGCGAGGCTGCGGTACGCCAAAATCAATTTAGGCAGATCATAGCCCTGCTCCGCCAGTTCAGATAATACAGGTTCAGCGGTAGAAGGCTGACCTTTGGGGGTTTTTTTTATAACAGGGAGTCCAAGGCGTTCAAACAGGATTTCCTGCAATTGCTTGGAGGAGTTGAGGTTGAATTCAGCCCCTGCCAAGCGATGTGCTTCGGCCTCCAGTTCAGCCATTTTTTTTGCCAACTCTTGGCTCTGCTGTTTCAGTAAATCACAATCCAGTAAGACACCATTGCGTTCCATTTTGCCTAGCACGGGCATCAGCGGCATTTCAATGCTTTCAAACACCTTGAGCAATTTCGGTTCTGCTTGCAGTTTAGGATAAAGCACTTGATGCAGTTGTAGGGTAATATCCGCATCCTCTGCGGCATAGGGAGCGGCGGTTTCAATCTCGATTTGGTTAAAAGTTTTCTGTTTTTTGCCTTTGCCCGCAATTGCTTCAAAATGGGTGGTGGTGTGGTTGAGGTAGTGTTTAGCGAGGTCGTCCATATTGTGACGGGTGGCGGTGCTGTTTAAGCAGTAGGATTCCAACATGGTGTCATACTGCATACCCTGTAAATCAATCCCGTGATTTTGGAAAATATGCCAATCATATTTGAGGTTTTGTCCTACTTTTGGTCGTTTGGCATCTTCCAAAACGGGTTTCAGCTGTGCCAAAGTCTCCTCAAAGGAGAGTTGTGTAGGGGCACCCTCATAGTCGTGTCGTAGGGGCAGGTAGGCGGCTTTGCCCGCCTCAACGGCAAAGCTGATGCCAACGATTTCCGCCTGCATTTCATCTAGAGAGGTGGTTTCGGTATCGATGGCAAAGAGGTCAGCGGTTTGCAGTTGCTTGAGCCAGTCATCTAACTGTTCGGCAGCCAGAATGGTGTCATAATGGCTATCATCTGTGGTG
>JALUXI010000211.1 GCA_027019045.1 Piscirickettsiaceae bacterium
CCCAGAGCAAGATAATCTTGAGCAGAGAGGACTTCTCTGTCTTCACCAGAGGTATGTAATTCATTAATTTGTTCGTCCATCAAATCATCATCAAAAGCGGTAACAAAATCTGATGCAAAATCACTATCTTGTGTAGGCTTTTGTTGAAGGTTCAGTATGTCGTCTATGTTATCAATTGCTTTTTGTATATTTGAGATGACAGCTTGATGTGAAATATTAGGATTAGGGTGGTTTCTGATGGAGTGGAGAATGGTGTTGAGTAGTTGGAGTAGAAAGGCTTTAATAACAGATTCGGAGATATATTTTTCACTCATACACTGCTGAAATTCTTGTAAATAAATATCAATTTTGTCAGTGTCATGAAGGATATGACCATAGAGTTCTCCGAGTTTAAGCATGACTTTGGAGTATTCTTCAGTCGTTTGTAAACAGTTTTTAAGGTCAGGAGCGTTTTTAATGAAACGGACAATGGGTTCATAGATGATGTCAAAAAAATAGAGAGCTTCTTTATGAGTCAGGGGCATCTTTTTTGGCATGGGTTCTTCCTTTCTATTTTTATGTCTCGAGTTTTATCGCTTGCAAAGCCTGACGATAGTCTTGATAACTGGAGAGTTGTTTTAAAGATTCAACCCTTTTTTCTAAAGAGAGGCTTTCAAGCTGTTTGTCTTGACGAATAGGTGGGAGCATCCGCTTTGCATTCACTTGATCAGTCAGCACTTTGAGTCCAATGTGGTGAGATTTCAAATACTTGTTGTAGTATATTGGCAAGAGATAAAGTTTCAAGTGATGTTTGTTTTTTATTGCTGCTTTTGCCATGCGCTGGATATAGCTGAGAGAGGCGGCTCTTAAGGAGGCGGTCAGCGGTGTGGGGACAATATGGATGTGACTGAGCTGAATCACGCTCATCAGCCATGGAAAATGGCCAGAGGGGCAGTCGATAATGCAGTAGTCATAGGTTTGGCTTAAAGTCTTATGGAGCTGGATGAGCTGGGTGGCATCTTCAATGGGCGTATCTAAGGTTTGGTGGGCAAAGGGCGAGGGGTAGAGGGTGAGGTTGTCGGTAATGGGTTGAGGGTGCCATGCGGGCGAATGGAGATGGCCCAGTTGGCGGCTGAGTTGCGCATTCAGGTCTAGGTCAAGCAGGACAACACGGTGCCCCTGCTCTGCCAAGAGGGAGGCGAACATTAGGCTGGAGGTGGTTTTAGCAACCCCTCCTTTGAGATTGCCAATGCTGAGTGTTTTCATTATGCTGCGTCAATGACTGGGTTCTCAAAGATTTTTTGAAGCACGGGGCAGTCATCACTGATGGTGATTGGCTTTTGGCTACAGAGCAGGAGTTGAATCGCCGCCCCCACGATATCGGGACTGGTGATTTCAACATTTTCTGCTTCGTCGAGTTGGTTTTTGAGTTCATCGAGTTGGCTTTCGTCCACTGTTTGGTCAAGCACGAGGGTTTTGTCTTGTAAATGCATCTGTTTCTCCTTGTGAATTAGGGTTTACGGTAGTAAATCGAGCGGTCACTGCGTACCGTTTGGAAGACGGAGACGATTCGGCTCATACTTTCGGCATGCCCTAAAAAGACGACCCCTTTGGGTTTAAGTTGTTCATAGAAGTTCATCACCACTTCTTTGCGGCTCTGATCATCAAAATAGATCAGCATA
>JALUXI010000212.1 GCA_027019045.1 Piscirickettsiaceae bacterium
AGAGGGGATACAGCCGACATTCAAGCAGACACCGCCAATATTGCTATATCGCTCAACCATCACCACTTTTTTGCCTAAATCTGCTGCACGGAACGCTGCCGTATAGCCGCCAGGCCCTGAACCCAAAACCAGTACCTCACATTGCATATCCGCTTCAGGCAAATCTGCGGCTGCAACCGCTTGCGGGACTGGGGATTCTGGCGTTTTTTCGGTTTTTGCCGCAGTTTCTGTGTTTTCCGTTGCTGCTTCGTTCTGGCTTGCAGGAGTGGCATCGGGTGTGTCGCCTGCTGCAATTTCTATGGTAGCAATCAGCGACCCTTCTTTGACCTTATCCCCTACAGCAACATTGACACTTTCGATTTTGCCCGCATAGGGGGATGGGATTTCCATCGTGGCTTTATCAGATTCTAGGGTAATTAAAGAATCATCCTGCACCACTTCATCACCTGGGGCAATCAACACTTCAATCACATCGACTTCGGCAAAATCGCCAATATCAGGCACACGAATTTCTGTTACTTGACTCATCAGACCTCTCCTATAACAACAGCTGGCGTAAATCGGTCAAGTATTGACCCACAGTGGTGGTGAATCGCACCCCTTCTGCTCCATCAATGACACGATGATCATAAGAGACACTAAATGGCATCACCAAACGAGGCTCAAACTCTGAACCATTCCAAACAGGCTGCATCTTCGCTTTAGACAAGCCCATAATCGCCACTTCAGGAGCATTGACGATTGGCGTAAACTGCGTGCCGCCAATTCCACCTAAGCTAGAGATGGAGAAGGTGCCACCAGACATATCTTTGGGTGTGAGCTTCCCTTCTCTGGCTCGTTTACTGACTTCCATCAGCTCTTTAGAGAGTTCAAAGATCGATTTTTGATCCACATCACGAATCACGGGAACCACCAATCCATTTGGCGTATCCACGGCAATCCCGATGTTATAGTATTTTTTCAGAATCAATGACTGAGCATCAGGCGACAAAGAGCTGTTGAAATTGGGGAAGTCTTTCAATGCCTGTACCACGGCTTTCATCACAAAGACCAATGGCGTTAACTTCACGCCCGCCTGTTCTGCTTTGGCTTTCATCGCTTTGCGGAAAGCATCCATATCAGTGATGTCACACTCATCAAACTGAGTCACATGCGGACTGTTCAACCAACTGGTATGTAGGTGCTTGCCCGAGATTTTCTTAATGCGACCCAGCTCAACGGTTTCAGTTTCGCCAAATTGTGAGAAATCAATCTGTGGTAAAGGCGGAATGCCTGCACCCGATGCAGGTGCCGCAGTTGAAGCGGTGGCCGTACCTTGTAGCGTTGCTTTAATAAAGCTTTCAACATCTTCTTGGGTAATGCGCCCTTTCGGTCCTGTGCCTTGCACCAAAGACAAGTCCACCCCTAATTTTCGGGCAAAAGCACGCACCGATGGAGAAGCATGGAATTTTGCGCCTGCGGCTTGTTGATTAACAGGCTTGTCTACACTCGCTGAAGTTGCAACGGGAGCAGGCTGATCTGTTGCTTTTGGAGTTTCTTCCACGGGTTCAGCTTTAGGGGCTGCTGCAGGGGGAGCTGCTGGGGCTTCGGCAGGCTTTTCAGCAGCTGACTGTGCTTCTGCTTGAGGAG
>JALUXI010000213.1 GCA_027019045.1 Piscirickettsiaceae bacterium
AATGTGGGAACCCGTTTGGGCAAATTGGATGCGGGCGAATATGATGCGATTATCTTAGCTGCGGCTGGCCTAGAGAGACTGGAGATGCCAGAACGGATCAAGAGCTTGATTCCTGTAGATGAATGTTTGCCAGCTGTGGCACAGGGGGCGATTGGTGTGGAGTGCTTGATTGAGGATGAAGAAACTCAAGCCTTGATTGCGTGTTTAAACCATACACCAACCGAAATTCGAGTGCGTGCCGAACGAGCGATGAATCATCGCCTGCAAGGTGGCTGTCAGGTACCGATTGGTGGCTATGCCGAAATTCTGGATGATGAAATGATGGAGTTGAAAGGCTTGGTCGGTGCGGTAGATGGCTCAAAACTGCTATTAAAAGCCTTGGTGGGCAAAACAGAGAGTCCTGAGCAGTTGGGCTATGATGTAGCAGAAGGCTTGTTGGCAAAAGGGGCGGGTGAGATTTTACAAGCGGTGTATCAACAAGAGAAATAGGGATGAATGCGGTGCGCTTTGCTTTACTCAATACTCGACCTGCTAAACAGGGAGCGGCTTTGGCGAAAGAGATCGAAAAAGTCGGCGGGCGAAGTTATGCTTGTCCTGCTTTGCAGATAGTCTCTTTGTCTTGGCAGGTTTCCCGTGAAACCACAGTCGCACCCCTTTGGATTTTTACCAGTGTGCATGCCTTGGATGCGGTGAGTGATCGGTTATCTGAACTGCAAGTTTCAAATTCTCCAGTTCAACTGCTGGCGATTGGACAGGCGACAGAAAGGGCGTTAAAAGAAGCTTTGCCCAAGTGGCAGTCGCAAGCCCCTCAGTTATCTTTTGTTTTAGCCGCTACCTCAGGTAGAGAAGAGGCTAATAGTGAACGGCTGTTAGCGCTTCCACTGGTACAGACAGCCATCTTGAAGCAGCAAACAGTTTGGTTGTTTAAAGGGGAAGGGGGGCGGTCGCTGTTAAAAGATCGTCTTTCTCAGCAGGGGTGTTCAGTGACAGAGTGGGCGCTCTATCGACGCATTGCTGCGCCTTTTTGTGAACCAACATGGCAAGCGTTTGTGGCAGATTCAACTCCATTAAAAATTGTATTGGCGACCAGTGTTGAGAGTTTGGAGGCAGTTTGGACAGGTTGGCAAGCGGCAGATCGAACACATGATACCCTCGTACTTCCTCAATTGCCTCTGCTGGCATTGAGTAGTCGTATTGCCGAGTCAGCAAAAGAGAAAGGGTGGCAGGGTGAACTTTTTGTTGCACTCGGTACAAGCACCCAAGGCCTCATTGAGGCGATTCAAATCATTGAGGAAGTAAGCAGATGAGCGATCCAATTATCCCTAAAGTGAAAAAGCATATTGTGGATGGAGATTACAAGCAGGTGAATTCTCAGCCTAAAGAGGATAAAACTCAGTCGACCCATACGGCATCAGAAACCAAGAGCGAACATCAGGGATGGACACTTTCATGGCAGATGGTTTTGGCAAGCAGTAGCGTATTTTTTTTGGTGATTTTGTATCTGCTTTATCAACAGGAACAAGCACAAGATCGTTTGGTTGAGGCAGTGAATCAATTGCAAACCCAAACAGCAGGATTGACCGACACCCTGCAAACTCAAGCCTCTCAGCAGGCGGCTCAACAAAAGTCGTTATTGGTATTGAAAAAACAGTTGCTGGATGTAGAAGCCAAGATTGCACAGTTGGAGGATCCTGCACAACAACCTGTAGTGAGCCAAGCCGATATGGAGGCGATGCAACAGCAGATTGCACAATTGAAGCAACAAGTGGTTCGGCTTAGCAAAAAGGGTGTTAGTTCCGTGCAAGAGAGCGTGCAGCAAGTTTTGCAAGCTCCCGAGGTGCAGGACAAACTCAATACAGTTCAGCAAAAAATGCAGCAGCTGGGAGAACGCCTAAAGGGATTATTGGAACAACAAAATAAAGAAGCATCGCAGCAGCCTACCCAGTCTAAAGTCTTTACTACCCTCGCGCCTGAAGAGATTAAGCAGTGGGCAGTTAAAATCAATACTCAGTGGCAACTGATAGGGAATGTTGATGAAACAAAAGTCCAGTTACACGCTTTAGCGCAGGCGGATGCTGTAAGTGATTTATCCAATAAACTAGATTTAATGAAAGCGATTGGACAGGATGAAGCTATGCTTGAACAGTGGCAACAATCGGCTTATACACAACAATTGCCGAGTATTGATCCTTTAAAAGCATGGTTTCAGCAGTTGGCACACGCAAGCGAAAATACAACGAAAAATTCCCAGAATTCCCAGTCCTGGTTTTCTATTGATACAGAAAAGTCAGCGCAGGAACGCTTAATGGCACAATTTGCTGCCCTTTTTTCAGTGCATAAACGGAAAGATGTAGCTCAGCTCAGTGCCACAGAAAAAGTGCTTTTAAAAGAGGTGCTGATTCAAAGAGGGTTGTTATTGGCGGATGAATTAGATTGGGCTTTGCAGAGCCATGATTCGGAGAGTGTTAAAAGGCGTGTTCAGCAGTTAACGGCATTTGTTGCACAGTACTTTCCTGAACGGCAAACAGAATTTTCTAAGTTAATCACCCCCTTTCAAAGTTTACAATTTAAATCTCGTCCCAGCCTGCATATTGTGGAGGTGTTATGAAAAAAATTCTCCTTTGGAGTGGTGCTTTTTTATTAACAGCCGCCTTGAGTAGCTTGGCGTTGTATGACAATGGCCAACTCTCTTTGGTATGGCATGACTGGGTGATTGAAACCAGTGTGAGTTTTGCTTTGGCGGTCATTGTGATTGGATTTATTGGATTGTATTTAGCAGTACAGTTACTCGTTTCTTTATGGCATTTACCTCGCTGGTGGAGACATCGAAATCAAGTGAAGGCTTTTTCTCGTGCGGAAAACCATGCTTCAAAGGGGTTGATTGCATTGGAATATGGTGATTGGCAGACGGCTGAGAAGCAGTTGTTAAAAAGTGCCAAATATAGTGAGTCAGGTTTGGTACATTATTTAAGTGCAGCGAAAATGGCACATAATCAAGGGGCTTATAATCGACAGGATCAATATTTAGCAAAAGCCAAAAGTCTTTACCCTGAAGAGGTGGTGACCATTGGATTGGTTGAAGCACGGTTATTGGCGGATCAAGCTAAAGAAGGGCAGTCCTCCACTTCACTTGAGAAGGCCTTAGCCATTTTAAAAGTATTAAATGAGCAGTCGCCTAATAATCGAGCAATTCTGGCAGAATATTTAACATTGTTGAAACAGGTCGGAGCGTGGCAGGAAATTGAATTGCTCTTGCCTAAAGCGAAGCGATTAAAAGCGTTGGATAAAGAGGCGTTGCAACAGTTAGAAACCGCACTGTTGGCGGCTAAAATTCAAGCGGCTCCCGATTTAGAAGCCTTGGAGCAGTTCTGGCAGTTCTTGTCCCGCACTCAGCATTTTGTACCGCAGATTTTGGCAGAATATGTTGAGAAAAAGGCAAAATGGGGCGAAGAATCAGGTTTGGCAGAGTGGATTGAAAAGGCCGTTAAAAAGCAGTGGGATGACCGTTTAGTGTACCAATATGGTCGCTTACAGATGAGTCCCGCTTTTCAACGATTAAGGGTAGCACAGAAGTGGGAAACTCATCACCCTAATCACCCTGTTTTACTTCTGACTCTTGGGCGACTCGCCTGCATGAGTCAGCTCTGGGCACAAGGACAAGACTATCTCAAACAGAGCCTCAAACTACAACCTGAAATTGAAACCTTCCATGCCCTCGCCCAATGCTACGAAGCCGAAGGTGCACAAGAAAAAGCAGCGTTGACTTATAAAGAAGCGATTTTGCAGTTGGAAAATACTTAACCTAAAAAGTGTTTATAAGTGAGCTTTGCAGGAGATGGCTACACGGATAAAAAAGGCTAAAATTCCCCGACTCTTCGTTGAAAAACTTAGAAATAGCTGGCTATTCCCTGCGTTTTCCACCTCGATTCGAGAAATTTTATCTCTTTTTACTCTCGCGTCCCACCCGTGCAAAACTCTCTATAAAAAAGCACCCGTAGGGTGCTTTTAGTGTTTATCAACTCCATCCACCCCGCATCCTAACGGGCGGGGAGTAGTTAGATGAAGTTGAAGTGCGTAATGTTATTGCGTAAAACACTGACTTGGATCGGTTGGAATGGGGCGACCAGTCAAAGGTCTAATTAGGTTGTCTGCTTGATCTAGATTTTGGTTCCAGTTGACAGGGTCAGAAGAGTACGCCGTTTTGACCCCTTTTCCATCAAGATTGGGATAGGTGATGGCTACACATGTGCCATTCGGGTATTGACAGTGTGTATTGGAGGAATCAAGGTTTTTGATAATAATAGATACTCCTAAGTATTGTCCTAAGATGGCATAGGTTTTATTGGCGTTCCATGACCAACTCCCAGTGAACAGATGATTTTGTTGTTGACCATTTTTTAATGTTTGTTGACAAATGGTAATTTCTCCATTTCGTTGAAGATCTGTCTTTTGTGAGTTTTCTTTAAAGAAAGCTTGGAGTTTGTCCCCGCCATTGTTTGAGTTATCTAAATAGAGATAGTTATTATTTAGCAACTTATTGATAATAGGCTCAAAAGTTCGACCTTGTGCTGAAATGGATTTTCCATTTGATGCTTGAGTGATGGCGGTTTCAAAGTCAAGAGTTTGGTAGTTATTGATAAGATTAGCTGCATTTTTCACGGTATCCACATCAGCCGCACTGATGGTACCTTGTTTTTCATATTTTGTTTTGACTGATTGGGTGACTAGTTCTGCTTGTGTCAATGTGGTTCTTGGATCATTAGAATTGATCTGTAACCCCTCAAGAAAAGTGTAGAGCCTAACCAGTGTATTGATGACACTGGTGTTATTTATTGATGGTGTATTGGCAGCAACTAAGCTTAAGAGTTGTTTGGTGTCCTCAAGAATATTATTGGCAGCTTGACTATCAATTTGGGATAAAGCGTTGGTTCCCGCTTGAAAGTTTAAATTGAGTAGAAGAGCCATATAAACAAATGGCACAATATCTTTTTCTTTTAAAGCATCGCCTTGGGGACGATCTAATAGATTTCCAGTTTTAAATTGAAGATTTTTCTGAGCGAATAAAGAGGCAATGGTTTCTGCCATTTTGTGCATATTGACAGCTAGTTTAAAAGCTTTAGTATTTGAAAATGGGTCAAGCGTATTTGCGTCAATGGATTGCGTATTTCCAGATCGGATAGATTTAGGTAAGTTGATTGTGCCAGCAAGATAGCTGTTTAAAAAGGCTTGAATATCTTTTCCATTGATTGAACCATTTAAATGAAGTTGGCTCTGATTTAAAATTTGGCTGAGTTGTTTTTGAACTTGTTCTAAACTGGAAATAGAGGTAATTTTTAAATCGTTTGTCTGTCCATTAGTTTGGAGTGACATGGAAGCTTGATAAGTTAAAGCGGTTAATAGATCGCGCCCTGCTTCGACTCGAATGACAGCATTTTGGGTTAAGTTATCACTGACATCGAGACAAAATTTATAAAGTGGACTATTAGGATTCGCACAGTAGTTGGTTCCATCTTTTCCTTTTGAGAAATAGCCAGTACCATCGGTATAGGCATAGGGTTCAAAAGAACTGTCAAATTTACCATTATTATTGACATCTACATAGACTCTTGAGTAAGCAACAAAGTCATCCACGACAGCGCCAGACATTTGTACATGGGGAGTGGAAGCTGAATCTCCATTGCCACCCCCACAGCCGTTTAAGCTGAAAATGACAAGGGTGACAGAAGTTGCGAGTAATGATTTGTTGAATATTTTAGTTTTCATAATATTTTCCTTTAACTTTTTAGAACTGTAACTCTAAACCAAGATTGACGGCGAGCCCTTGCGGTACATTGTTTTCGCTGACATTGCTGAGATCGCTAAATTGATGGAAGGCGACATCCAGATTGAGTGGTCCCCATGAGAACCCAGGTGTGATAAAGCTTTGGTTATCTCCAGTTAAATTGGTGCGATATCCAATACGAACATCAGGAATGAGGGCATACCACCAAGCATCTCCTGTTGCTGAGCTTGAATAAGAAGCACTGATGCTGACCCACTGATAGGGATTATTCAGCAAATCGTTACTTTCATTTAAATCTGCTGAGGCGGCAAGTACCCAGTGTTTATTTTGGGTGTATATCGCCCCCTCTATGCGTGCCTGAGCTTTGAGTTCGACTTGCTCTTTAAGGTTGATCTGGCTGCCATAGAAGCGTTCAATATTGGCTTGATCGTCTGTAATTGGCCCTGTGCCTAGGGTATTGTAGTTAAAAGTTGGGCTATTTAGGTTTTGGAGGTTGAGTCCGACTTGCCAATTTGGGTTGAGCCACATAAGACCCACATCCACCCCCATTGTGGTATCAAAATTACCAGAACCGAGTGTATTTGAAATATCATTAGAGACTTTAGAACCAGCACTGCTGTTACTTCGTAGTAATTTGCCCAAATCATTAATCGACTTCCTGAGTTTGGCTTGCATATATTTGATACGCACGCCAATTGAAAGAACCCCTTTATCATTGCTATAGAACTGATTACCATAGGTTAACGCCCCTTCGGCATACTGAGCGGTTTTGGTATAGAAAGCAGATTGAATGATAAGTCCATTATCCACTATATCTTGTTGTGTGGCAGTTAGGTTTGTTAGGAGGTAGGTTGTATTTAGATCTAGGGGACGGTTACTGCTTAATAGGCGCTCTTTTCCCTGTGCTAATCCAGAGACTTCTAAGCCAAATCCACCCACTGCATTATGAGAGATTTGTAAGGGTAAGGCGAATTGAGTATCAATTTGGGTGTGGAATTTATCTCGAACCGCTAATACTAAACGGTTCATTTCCGTTTTAAGATCTTGAGCAACGGTAATAGCATTATTACTACCATCCATCTTTTTCAGAATAGGTTCTACATTATCTCGATATTGATTAATTAGTTGATCTGCCCCTTGTTGAGTGACCATGAAGCCACCTGTAATTCCCAAACCATAATCATTACCTTGATCAAGATTTGAGCTGACCCATGCTGGGTTGGCGGAAACATGGAAAGCAGTATTTTTATTACTGGTGTCACCATAGCCAAGATTAGAGCCGACAGGATAAATATTAGAAGCAGCAAAAGCTTGAGTTGTGATGCCAAGCACAATCGAGGCGGATAGGGTTTTTAATTTAAGTTTCACGGAATTCTCCTTGATTTTTAAAATGAGGCGGAAGTGGAAATAAAGAGGTTGGCACCTGTTACAGTAATTTTTTGTACTTTTGCTGTCGCATCATTTAAGTCTCCATTGCCTGAGCCATTGTAAAGGTTCATCCCAAGGGTAATATTGGAACTCTTGGTATAACGAGAAAGTGAGATTGCCCCACCGATCATATCGACATGATCAGCCATGCCCTGTTTTTTGGTCGCAGAGGTATTAGCGTTATTGGTATAAAGTCCACCTCGCACTGCCCAGGTAGCATTTAAGAAATGTTCTGCTCCCATGGCAATATTCCAAGTAGGTTCATATATATTTGTACTGGTGTCATAACTAAAGTCGAATGAATAGAGGGTTTCATCATTTTTAAAGTAGGCAATCCCTAAATTGGTTTCAAATGGTAGGTCATTGTCTTTTTGTGCTTTTAAAGTAGGCAGTTCAGACAGATTGTTATTTTGAATGGTACTGTTGCTAACATTGATAACTTTGCAGTTTTGTCCATTAGCATCACATAGGTGTTGGCTATATTGATAGCGTTCTTCAGGACTTTGACTTAGGATGGTGGTGGTTTGCATCATCAACCCTACTGACCATTTGGGCACAGGCGACCACATAATTCCTAATCGAGGTTGTAGCCCAAATTCTTCCGTTTGGATCTTTTGATAGAGCGTATCTTCGTAAATATGATTTGAGGACCCATCGTTGAGCGTCGCCTTGGTGTATTGCCAGTTTGTCAGCTCTTGCTTACGCATATAGCCATATAGCGTGACGCCAATAGAGAGCGTATCGCTCATAACATGAGAATAAGACACCCCTGCTAAAGTAGTTGAGTCTTCATTGTTGTAGTCAATAAGTTGGTCATTGACTTTAGAAACGGTATAGTTGGTCGCGCCTTGTTTAAGAAATGTTCCAGAGCTACCCGTAAAATTATGAAAGTCATCACTCTGGTCTTCAAGTTCATAATTAGGAATGGCAATGGAGAAACCGACAGCGCTTTTGGTATCAAGCGGTTGAACCACACCAAAATAGTTGGCCACCATCCCTTTTGAGGTGCGAGTCCAAGTGTGTCCACTGCTGTTAATATCGCTATATTCAGTAGATTTGTAGTTATAGGCATTGACCGAGCCTGAGATTTTTGGCTGTGAAGCGTAAACCACGCCGGCGGGGTTGTAATAAAGGCCAGAGGCATCATCAGAGATAGCGGTATAGGCACCGGCTAGCCCTGCTGAACGGTCTCCGACAATAATATCACGATAGTGATAGGGGTCTGCTTGAGCATTCTGAGTGGTTAAGATAGAGAGTGTGAGTAGGCTGATTTGAAAGGGGGTTTTATTGAGCATTTTCATTGAAACGATCCTCTAATTTAGCAAGTTTGGCTTGGTCGAGATGATTTTTATCAATCATTTGTGTGAGTTTTTGAATCCGTTCCGAAAGTGGCGGATGGGTATGGGTTAAAACTGCGGTTTGCTGAGATTTGATTTTTGCAATATGCTGGAAATAGCGTTTAAGTGCTGTTGGGTCATAGCCGCTATTGACCAGTAACCAAGTGGCATACTCGTCCGCTGCAAATTCATCTTTTTTGGAGTGTAAACCCTCTTTAAACAGAATATCCATGGTTTCATCTATTGCTTGATTAAAAGCACTGACTGCAGCAGTGCCACCTCCTGAAAGGATTGCCATGAGACTTTTTTCACCGCTGCTTTTTTGACTTTTCAGACCAATTTTTTTCACATAATGCCGCAGCTCCACATGACCGATTTCATGCGCCAGAATGGCGGCCAGTTCCGCTTCATCTTCGACTTGGTCTAAGGCCCCTTTGGTGATAAAAATATAGCCCCCAGGGGTCGAAAAGGCATTGATAATCGGAGTGTCGAGGACGATAAAGTGATAGGTCAACTCTGGGCGTTTGCTATGCATGGCAAGCAGTTGCCCGACCTCATTAACATAACGGTTGAGTTTGTCATCTTTAAGTGGTGGGTATTTACCTAAGATTTTACTGGCGAGTTGATGACCAAATTCAATCTCAGTTTCGATATCTTCTTTGGTGTAGTCGGGTTGAGGGAGCTTGGTAATAATGCGTTCATGATATTTTTTGACCAAAGGTTTGGTTGTTTCACCACTGGCCATTGAGAGAGAAGGGAGGGAGAGTGCAACAGCCAATAGCGTTAAAGAAGAAAATCGTTTCATTAGGGTTGCCCTCCTTGATCAGCTTGTTGAACGGCTTGGGAAAATTTTAAAAGCTCCCGAGTGGGAATTTTAAAAGATTCCATATATCTCACCCCTTCTGGATTGGAGGTATAGCGATCTTGTTGACTCGCTTTTGCCACATCAGCAAGCCCTCTTGCCGCCGCTGCGGTGGTAATAGCAGAGGTACGGCGGCGTATATCTTTGAGTTTAATCTCTTCACTGCCAGGTAGTACGGT
>JALUXI010000214.1 GCA_027019045.1 Piscirickettsiaceae bacterium
CCGCTTCATCTGTCTCAATTTTGGGCGAAGCATTGATCAAATCAATCTTATTGCGAATCAAGGTCACAGGGAGTTCAGCGGGCAGTTGATCTAAAATGGCTTGATCTTCAGGATGAATCGCTTCACCCGCTTGCAGCATCACCAGTACACGATCCGCCTCTTCCAAGGCTTGCCACGCTCGTTCAATACCGATCTGCTCCACCTTATCTGATGCCTCCCGCAAACCTGCGGTATCCAGAATATGCAGCGGCATACCATCGATTTGAATCTCTTCTTTGACAATATCCCGTGTGGTGCCTGCAATATCGGTCACAATCGCTGTTTCCCGTCCAGACAGTGCATTCAGCAAACTAGACTTGCCTGCATTGGGTCGCCCCAGAATCACTACCGACATCCCTTCTCGAAGGAGTACACCCTGCTGAGCCGTGGTGAGTACACGATGCAGTTGTTGCAAAATTTCCTCCAACTGCCCCGCTACCTTACCATCGGAAAGAAAGTCGATCTCCTCTTCAGGAAAATCAATTGCGGCTTCAACAAAAATCCGCAGTGAAATCAAAGCTTCCACCAAGGCGTTCACTTCTGCTGAAAAATCGCCCTGCAAAGATCGCAACGCCGATTTGGCCGCCTGTTCAGAGCTGGCATCGATCAAATCGGCAATCGCCTCAGCCTGTGCCAAGTCCAATTTATCATTCAAAAAGGCTTGTTTGGAAAATTCCCCTGGCTCTGCCAACCTTGCACCCTGTGCAATGACGGTTTCCAGCAGCCACTGCAAGACGACAGGCCCACCATGGGCTTGTAGCTCCAGCACATCTTCGCCTGTAAAAGAGTGAGGGTTTTGAAAATAGAGGGCAATGCCTCGGTCTAGGATTTGACCATCAGTGCCGTAAAAAGCACCGTAGTGAGCATAGCGAGGTTCGGGGAGTTGATGCAACACCGCTTGGGCAATGCGAGCGACCTCTGGCCCCGAGACCCGCACAATCCCCACCCCCCCTCTTCCAAGTGGCGTGGCAATAGCGGCAATCGTCTCGGCAGAGGCAGTCATAAAAAAGAAAAGAGGCGAGTGTTACTTCACCAATGTTTGATAAACCGTGGTCTGAAAATCGGTGACAAACCCTTTGGATTCTAGTGCTGCTTTGGTTTTGTCATGCTTTTTCTTAGAGGTAAACGACATCTCTTCGGCTTCATCATTGATTTTGAACGACAAAACATAGAGTGGGCGAGTTTCGACCTCAGGGGCTGCTTGAGCAGCAACTGTCGCTCCACTGTTTTCCAATGGAAGATAACCGTTCGCCGTTTTATAGCAAAGTGGCTGGGTGCCATCGGCAACAATAAAATCCACCTTGCCATACATGGGGTGATCTTTACCTGGTTTTTGATAACTGATTTGCATCTGATTCGCTCCTATTTACTTTCGCCCTGTTGGATTTTACGCGTAATGTACCACTGCTGTGTGACCGATAGAATGTTATTCACCACCCAGTACAACACCAACCCTGCTGGGAAGAAGGCGAAGAAAACCGTGAAGATAAACGGCAACAATCTCATTACCTTCTGCTGCATCTCATCCATCATATCTGATGGGTTCAGCTTCTGTTGAACAAACATGGTGATTCCCATAATCACAGGCAAGATGTAATAGGGGTCTGGGTGTGATAAATCTTGAATCCACAAGATCCAAGGAGCCTGACGCATCTCTGCCGAATAGAGCAGTACCCAGTAAAGTGCAATAAAGACGGGCATCTGCACCAGAATCGGTAAACACCCACCCAGCGGGTTAATCTTCTCTTCTTTATACAGTTCCATCATCTTCTTCTGGAACAGCTCTTTATTATCGCCGTAATTCTCTTTGAGCTGTTTCAGCTTCGGCGAGAATTTTTTCATTCTCGCCATGGAGCGATAGCTGGTCTCTGATAGCTTATAGAAAGCCAGTTTAATCAAAATAGTCAAAATAATAATCGACCAACCCCAGTTACCAACAACCATATGAATCTTCTCAAGCAACCAGAAAATCGGCTCAGCAATAATAGTCAAAATCCCGTAATCGACTGTTCTTTCCAGCCCAGGCGCAATACTCCCCAGCTTATCTTGAATAATGGGCCCAAGATAGAGTTCAGAGTCCAGATCGGCTGATTGGTGCGGCTGAACCGTCACGACTGGCTCAACCACACCCGCTGCATAACGCCCCTCACCCAACGCCTTGGCGTAGAGGGTATTTTGTTGATCCTGTTCAGGAATCGCAGCTGAGATAAAGTAGTGCTGAATCATCGCAACCCAACCGCCAGTCGTATTCACGGTTACAGGGGCTTTATCTAAATCAGTAAACTTATGCTTAACATACTTATCCTCTGCCTGCGGGTTATAAATCACAGGCCCCGTATAGGTATACATAAAACGACTGTGATTAGGGTCGTAAGTATTTCTCACTAGTTGAGAATAAAGGCTTCCTGTCCAAGGCTGTTCAGAGGTGTTTACCACCTTATAATCCAACTTGACGGTATATTCACCTTGGGTGAAGGTGTAAATTTTGGTCACTTTAACGCCATCTTTTTCCCATGTCAGCGGCACAGTCAGCGTTTTGCCATTTAAGGTATAGTCAGTTTTCGTCGCTTGATATACATCTTTATGTGTTGGGGCAGGCAATTTGGCATCTGGGACTTTCGCAATCCCGTTTTGTGCCACATAGTACATCTGCCCTGAATCGCCCATCAGCTGAAATGGCTTACTGCGATCATTTGAGTCGCCATACTTCAGCAAAAAGACTTTACGAATGTCTCCACCGTAGGTATCAATTTCAAGATCTAACACATCCGTTTTAACATGAATACGCTGCTTAGAAGGGACATTTGAAGCCGTATCAGGTACCGACTTGGCAGAGGCTGAGGGAGCGGATGGCACTTCTGTTGAGGCGGCAGACGCTTTTACCGACGGCGCTTGAGCCGCTGGGACTTCTGAAGTCTGCTCAATCCGTTGTTGTGCTTCCTGTTTCTGCTGAGCTGAAAACTGCCCCCACTGCATCCAAATCCACAGCAAGGTAAAAGCCAAAGCCAACCACCAAAATGATCTCATATTCATGTTATTTCGCTTCCTTTGTATTTGAGCGCTCAATTTTTCTAATTAAATGGCGAAAACTATTCACCAGCGTTTGATTATCCACCTGCTCCATCCCACGACGGGTCAGCACGACAATATCATACCCTGCCAAAGGCTGTTTATGTTGACGAAACGACTCTCGAGCCAACCGTTTAATACGATTACGCCAGACTGCTTTAGGCAGCTGCTTTTTCGCTATCGCTAAGCCCAATCTCGGATAAGGCAGCTCATTGGCACGCACAATAAAAGTCCAATGCCGATTAGCAAACTTCTTCGCATTAGCAAAAACATGTTGAAATTCTTTAGGAGAGAGTAGCCGAGTGGCCTTGGGGAAATCCTGACAGTCGAGGCAAACCTCCAAAGCTAGCTCAACTGTCTCATCTTTCAACGAAACTGGAGCATCACTTTTAGAGGCCTCTGCCTGCTGTTCAGAAGTGGACGCTGAATCCATCACTGTTTTCAAAAAACAATGACGATTAAGGTGTCAAACGCTTACGCCCTTTTGCACGACGAGCGGCGATTACTTTACGACCGTTTTTAGTCGCCATTCGAGCACGGAAACCGTGGGTACGAGCACGCTTTAGAGTACTAGGTTGAAATGTACGCTTCATGATTTAAATCCTTAAATGAGGGTTCTATTCAAAATCGAATCCAACATTATAGCTATCTTTTAATTTAAAAGCAACTCAGTCGCCATTGTAGTTTAAAGAAAATGTCTGGTCACTCATGTCATACTGACTTCGGTCATCTGCGGAAACAACGAGTACCATATAGGCATTTCCACTTCCATTTATAACCGCAGGGTCCAAGTCATAACGACCTGTATTGGGTACAGATGTTGCGAACTGATACCAGTTTTTTGAATTAATCAGTTTTGGAGAGAGGTTGTTGTGAATTGGGGCATCAAACAGTATATAGAGATTCACCGCACTACCCGCTATTTGAGACGCATCCCAAATAATGGATTCTCGCTGACCGCTCACCCAATGCTCACCTCCATTAGGCGATTTAAGAGCAGATGGTGTTTGAGACACACCCTCAACCAATATTTGCTGGGGTCGAGCATTCTCGCTTACAAGGGTAATTTGTGCATCAATAGAGCTCCTACCAGACATCTCCCACACCTTTGTCACTGCATAAGGGTCAAATCCTTCCGCATGCACTCGAATTGTAAAAGGGGTTTGACGATCATACTCATCTGTTATTATGCTAGTCAATAAACGGTAGTGTCCTTGGCTATCCGTTTGTGCTATTGAACTATCCAAACTGGTACTGATTTGAGCATTAGCAACAGGCTCATCTATTTCATCTGCCACTCGCCCACCAATGACAATATACTCTTCCTGCTGTTGCTGTTCAGCTAGTTGATTAGGGTCTGGAACCTGACAACCTGTCACCCCCAAAAATAGAAAGAGAACAAAATAAAAATAAATCCCTCGCATACGCAACCTCGTTAAAATAAGATCATCTCGTCATTATCTTAATACGGAGTGCAAAGTGCAAGCAGTACAAACGAAAAAAATCGGTTGGATAGAAGCGTTTAGTATAGGTGTTGGTGGCATGGTCGGCGGCGGGATTTTTGCCGTACTGGGGTTGACCATTGACCTTTCCAAAGGCGGCGCGCCAATCGCCTTTGCTTTGGCGGGATTCATCGCCTTGGTCACCACCTACTCTTATGTGAAACTCTCTCTACGCTATCCTAGTGAAGGCGGGACGATTGAGTTTATTGTCCAGGCGTTTGGTCACGGCTTCTTTAGCGCTTTTATTAACACCTTGATGTTAATGAGTTATGTCATTATGCTCGCTCTCTATGCCTATGCATTTGGTGGCTATGGCGCTGCGCTCTTTACAGGACACGACGACCCCTTCTTGCATAAAGTACTCGCTGCCAGCGTGATTGCTGTGTTTATGCTAATCAACCTCCTAGGTGCCTTTCTGACAGGTAAAGCAGAAGATATTTTAGTCTTTATCAAGGTCGGTATTCTGCTACTGTTTATTGCGCTCGGTCTGTCCACCACTCACTGGGAACGCATCGAACCTTCTGAATGGGCACCCCTACTGAATATTGCCACAGGTGGACTCATCATCTTTTTGGCTTATGAAGGGTTTGAGCTGATTGCCAATGCCGCGCGCGATGTTAAAGACCCCGAAAAATCGCTCCCTCGCGCCTATTACAGCGCCGTCATTTTTGTGATTTTTCTCTATATTTCCATTGCCATTGTTGCGGTGGGCAATGTGAGCTTCGATGAGGCCAAAAAAGCACAGGATTATGTCCTCGCCATTGCCGCAGAACCCTTTTTAGGTCACTTAGGCTTTGTCATTATCGGCATTGCCGCACTCCTCTCCACCGCTTCTGCCATCAATGCTACCCTCTACGGAGGTGGTCGTACAGCCGTCTTGGTTGCCAAGCTTGGTGAAATCCCCGCCATTTTCCAACAAAAACTCAAACACGGTTTTTGGGGGATGATTTTCCTCGGCGTAGCGGGCATCATTTTTGCCATCTCGTTCAATATCAATAATATCTCCATTGCGGGCAGTATGGGCTTTTTGATTGTCTTTACCTTGGTCAACCTTGCCAACTACCGCCTCGCTAAAGAGACGCAAAGCGTCCGTTGGATTCCCGCCCTAGGCTTTCTACTCACCCTTTCTGCCACCGTTATCTTGGTTGGTTACAATGCTATTCATGAACCGCATGGTTTAATGAGCAGCAGTATCGTGCTCCTCATCACACTTGGCTACACCCTCTTTCATTTTAAATTCCGTGACAAACGCTTCCGTCTCAAACCCTTTATTGACCCAAGACTCAAGGTCGATGAAATTCACCGACTTAGAGAGGCTCAAAACCATGACCACCCATAAACAGACAGACTGTCTCCACCCTTTAAAAGCCCAAATTGCATACAATACTCGCTTTCTGAAATTAAACGACTTAACTCCATGATTGAACTCAATGAACTGATTATCTATCTCACAACAGGTGCAGTGGTCGGCTTTCTGGCAGGCCTGCTTGGTATTGGCGGGGGACTGATTATCGTCCCCATTTTAACCACTGTCTTTGCACTCTACCTACCTGATACAAAGGACTTGGTTCACCTTGCGATTGGTACCTCCTTGGCGACCATTTTGGTCACCTCTTTCGCCTCCGTCAAAGCCCATCATGGCCATGGAGCAGTGCGGTGGGATATTGTCAAAGTGATGACCATTGGAATTTTTACAGGTGGCTTCCTCGGTGGTTGGGGATCTCAATTCTTCTCCTCCGAAACCCTTGGGCATATTTTTGCCCTCTTTGAACTCTTAATCGCCCTCTATATGCTCGCCAATATCAAACCCAGCCCCCACCGTGAACTGCCAGGCCCTGCTGGCAATACCCTTGCTGGTTTTGTCATCGGCACCCTCTCCTCTTTAGTCGGCATCGGTGGCGGCACCCTCACCACCCCTTATCTCATCTGGAATAATATCAAACCCCATGAAGCCATTGCCACCGCCGCCGCTTGCAGCCTGCCTGTCGCCGCAGCAGGAACTTTCGGATTCCTGCTAGCGGGATTGCATGCAGAAGACCTCCCCAAAGGTGCATGGGGCTACATCTACCTCCCCGCCTTTTTCGGTATCGTCGCCATGAGCTACTTTACCGCCCCACTTGGCGCCAAACTCGCCCACAAACTCCCCGCCCACCTGCTTAAACGCTTACTAGGGATTTTGCTGATTATTCTCGCCATCAAAATGTTCTTTTTCTCAGGAAAATAAAGTATAATTACATTGTAATTACATTTTGGAGATTGACAATATGGCACACCTCATCTCGATTGGCAACTCAAAAGGCGTTCGCCTTCCCAAACACCTCATTGAGCAAGCGCATTTAGAAGGAAAAGAGTTATCAATCGAACTCACCTCTGAAGGTATTCTACTTCGCCCGATCAAAGAAGTGAGACAAGGCTGGAAGGAAGCATTTGCTGCTTTAGCTCACTCCCCCTTATCAGAAGAAGAACAGCAGTGGCTGGAAACTGATCTCTCAGAAACCATTCATGAGGAATGGGAATGGTAAAAGCATCCCCCTCTCGTTATGAAGTCTGGCTCATCAATCTCGATCCAACCCTGGGTAGAGAAATCAATAAAACGCGCCCTTGCTTAATTATCTCCCCTGACGAAATGTCCCCCTTATCCACTGTATTGGTCGCACCCATGACCTCTAAAGGCTTTGAATTCCCCTCTAGAATTCCTTGTTTTTTTGCTGGGAAATCTGGATTCATTTTGCTTGATCAAATACGCGCCGTCGATAAAAAAAGACTTATAAAACGGCTCGGCAAACTGGACACCAACACACAACAAACCGTCTCCGATAGGTTAGTGGAGATGTTCACTTTCTAATCCTCCCTTTCGGGACTGGGGATTTTATTCACTTTTTGAAATAAATTTTTATTTATTATTTTTCAGAAGGTTATCATCAATTTCTTCCGCTTCTTAACACACTTATCCCAAAAGTTATCCACATGATATTGATAATTTTCAAAGTTATGCACAGGCAAATCGGTATAATAATCGTATCTATCTATTCGAGCCAATAAACCTATGTCCAACCCCGCTTCAGCCATTTGGGAAAAAGCCCTCTCACAACTGGAAAATGATCTTAATGATCAGCAATTTCACACCTGGATTCGCCCATTACAAGCGGTTGAAGAGGGGGGCACCATTCGGCTTTTAGCGCCATCGAGCTTCATTCTGGACTGGGTGCAAAAAAAGCTGGTCGATAAAATCGAGGCTGCGGTAGCACAAAGTGCCCCCATCAACACTCCCGAAATTAAATTTGAAATCGGTGATTATGCGCTGGATCTCATTGAAGAACCCGAACCCACCACACCTCAACCACTGCAAAAGACTCCATCTAAAGCCGTAAGTGAGCCTGAGGCAGAAAACAAAATTAAGCATAACCTCAATCCCAACTTCACTTTCGACACCTTTGTGGAAGGGAAAGCCAACCAACTGGCAGCAGCAGCCGCTCGACAAGTCTCCGAAAACCCGGGTAGCAGTTACAACCCCTTCTTTATTTATGGTGGCGTAGGGCTGGGGAAAACACACTTGATGCATGCTATCGGCAATGCACTGCTACAAAAAAATCCACAAGCCCGTGTGGTCTATCTGCACTCCGAACGCTTTGTTGCCGATATGGTCAACGCCCTACGACACAATAAAATCGACACCTTTAAACGCTTTTATCGCTCGCTGGATGCTTTGCTGATTGATGACATTCAATTCTTTGCCAATAAAGAACAGTCGCAAGAAGAGTTTTTTCATACCTTTAACACCCTCTTAGAAGGAAACAAACAGGTTATCCTCACCTCAGATCGCTTCCCTAAAGAGGTGGATGGGCTAGAAGATCGCTTAAAATCCCGCTTTGGTTGGGGGCTGACCATTCAAGTTGAACCGCCTGAGTTTGAAATGCGGGTCGCCATTTTGATGAAAAAGGCTTCAGAATTTGGCCTAATCATGCCCGATGAAGTCGCCTTTTTCCTTGCTAAACGCTTGAGAGGCAATGTGCGTGATTTGGAAGGCGCACTCCGTCGGGTCAGTGCCTATGCCCAATTTGTGCAAAAGCCGCTCAGTGTTGAGCTGGTCAAAGAAGCACTCAAAGATTTGCTGGCATTGCAGCAAAAAATGATTACGCTGGAAAACATCCAAAAGACCGTGGCCGACTACTATAAAATTCGCGTCGCCGACCTACTTTCCAAGCGCCGTTCACGCAATATTGCCCGCCCTCGTCAAATGGCAATGGCGATTGCAAAAGAGCTGACCAATCACAGTTTGCCCGAAATTGGCGATGCCTTCGGTGGTCGAGATCACACCACAGTCTTACACGCGGTGCGTCAAATCCATAAACTTCGGGAAGAAGATCACCGTATCGATGACGACTTCAATAGCCTCATTCGAATCATAACCACTTAACTCAATCACTAAGGTATAAGTCCATGAAACTCAGCCTCTCTCGTGAAAACCTCCTGAAAGCCTTACAAAAAGTAGCCGGTGTGGTCGAAAAGCGCCAAACCATGCCTATTTTGGGTAATGTGTTGCTGGAAGTGCAGAACAACACCATCACCCTCACCGCCTCCGACTTAGAAATTGAGACTCGCGCGCAAGTGGAACTGGAAAGCAGTGATGGCGATTTTGCCACCACGCTACCCGCCGTCA
>JALUXI010000215.1 GCA_027019045.1 Piscirickettsiaceae bacterium
AGTAAATGCCATCGCCAAAGTCGTATTCAAATCAGTAGTTGGTACAATTTTCAAATGTGCTTCTGAGTTTCCAACCGCCAGTTGCCATAGATGTGGCAATAGATCAACAGGAATCAAGTCCATAAAGTTCATTAACCAAACCCACAAGAAGATCGTCAAAGCGATTGGTGCAATAATTGGATTATGTCCTGGGAAAGCATCTTTCACATTGGTTTGTACAAACTCAAGCACCATTTCCATAAAGTTCTGCACTTTACCAGGGGTACCCGCAGTCGCACCTTTAACCACTTTTGCACCAAACCAAATAATCAATGCACCCAACATGGCACTCATGACAATTGTATCTACATCGAATGTCCAAAATCCTTCACCCACCGTTGCAAATTGCAGGTGGTGCTGGATATATTCGACAGTCCCCATCTTTTCAGTACTCAAGGTTCTACTCCTTAATCAGTCAACCGACGCTTTCCATGAAGATTCCCCATCTGGCCGATCTGCATCACCACAAAGGTCAGCACAACCGCCATCGGATCCAGCTTCAACCACGCCAACCCAATAACAAATAACACAGCGAGCAGAATAAATCTGACCACTGCACTCAAATATAAAATCAATACACCCTGTTTCGGGTCTTGAGCTGCCTTATTGTTCGCCAGCTTAAAGGTTAGCCCCAGCATCGCCACATTGGCAAGCCCTAAAAATACACCGTACAATGCATCGACTGCCATCGACTGTGTAGCAAAAATCGCCAACATGACAACACCCAGTGCCAACTGAATCTTAACCGGTTTCTTGATGACACTGTTTTTCATTTTTGTTTTCTTTTTAATACTTTTTGCGAAAGGACATCTAACTTCCGATGCGCTTCATCATCTAAATGCAAGGCTTTCTTCTGGGTATCTAACAAATCCATCTTATTCAGCATCTGATGAACTTTCATCACGCCGCCAACAAAACCCAACACACCGCAAGTCAATATAAAGATTGGTTTTGTATTAAATAGGCTGTCCAACATAAAGCCTAACAAAAACCCCGCAATTATCATCGAGGTAAAGATGGAGCCCGCGCCCATGAGAATAAAATTTAATAAGGGCTTTTTTTTATCCTCTTCCTCATCAATCCGCCGCCCCGAACTATCAACTTCAATTCTTTTGGGGGGCTTAATATAGGATTCAGCAGTGCTGCCCGATAGATTTTCTTTATCTTGTTCCAAATGTTTCTCTTTATTACGAAGGAAATTTATCACCTTCAATCGTAGCTAAACGGTCAAATATGATACCGATTTATGCCTTGAATTTCCAACTTTTTACCTTTAATTTTCCCAAACCTTAATGGTTTCTAGGACACTTCCACTTAAACACAACATCATGGAAATACAACACTTAAAAACACAACATAAGGTATAAGTATTTTAACTAAAGCTAAATCATTTTTTTCAAAAGTGCCTGCAACGCCTCTTCTGAGTCATAAGTAATTTCTATTTTTCCCTTACCTGTTGCTCGATGGTTAATTTTAACAGGCTGACCCAATTTTTCAGACAAGGCCTCTTGGCTTTGACTCAC
>JALUXI010000216.1 GCA_027019045.1 Piscirickettsiaceae bacterium
GAGCTTTTCTGCCAAATCGATGGTGGCTGTTTTGGTGCGGACAAAGATAATGACGCCATCAAAGGTTTCCGCTTCCAATACACGGGTCAAGGCATCCAGCTTATGAGGGCCGCTGACCAGCAGATATTTCTGTTCAATGGTGACAGCGGTTCCCGTTTTTTGTTTGATAATCACTTCTGTGGGATTGTTCAAATACTGCGTGGCAATTTTGTGAATCTCTTTTGGCATGGTGGCAGAGAAAAGGGCGATTTGACGGCTGTCAGGCGTTTGATCCAGTACCCAACGCACATCATCAATAAAGCCCATGCGAAGCATTTCATCCGCCTCATCCAAGACCAATAACTTTAGGTTATCAAGCTTCAAGGTGCCTTTACGCATATGATCCATCACTCGTCCTGGTGTTCCCACTACAACTTGAGCCCCTCTTTTTAAAGCACGAATCTGTGAGCCATACTCTGCACCGCCATAAATGGGGAGTACATGAAGCCCTTTGGTGGCACGAGAGAAGGTTTGGAAAGCTTCTGCCACCTGAATCGCTAATTCACGAGTCGGGGCTAAAACAAGTACTTGGGTACTTTTGTCTTGTACATCAACATTGGCTAAGGCAGGTAAGGCGAAAGCGGCGGTTTTTCCCGTTCCTGTTTGAGCTTGTCCTAAAATGTCGTTACCTGCTAATAACGGAGGAATGGCTTCAGCTTGGATGGGAGAAGGGACTTCATAGCCAATCTCATTTAAAACGGAAAGGATGTTCTCTGGAAGACCTAAGTCACTAAATTTAATTTCTGTATTCATTTTGGGTTCCTTTTAAATGGAGTTTAAAAGACCCTGAATATTGATACAAGCACTGTCTGACCTGCTGAGGTTTCAGCGGGCAAAGGGTGTTTAGAAAAGGGGGTTGAACACCTTTTATGTCTATTCTGGGTCTGTAAAAAGCGTACACAGCTAAAGTTATTTTGGCTGATGTTGCACGAGACTTTTGTTTACATTCCTGCTGGAATAGCATGGGTGTTTACGATATACCCCGTTTAGGGTATGAACAGAGATAGCTGGGTGAAACCTAGCTAATCTGGAAAAGATGCGTGCAGTTCGCTTCAATCGGGCAGGATTATAAGCGTAGTTGATGAAAATAGCGAGAACTATTTAAAATTTTTATCGCCATAGACTGAAAGAGCGAGTAAAGTGATGCTAATAGAGAGGAGAGTAATCAAATGGGTGCATTAACCTTAGCAGATGTGAACTACACTTATGAAGACTATCAACGGTGGGAAGGGGATTGGGAGCTATTTGATGGGGTGCCATTAGCGATGAGTCCAGCCCCTACGATTAGGCATCAGGATTTGGCAATGGAGATTGCTTTTCAAATCAAGCAGCCGCTTGAAGGGTGTCGACAGTGTCAAGTCTTGGGTGAGGTGGATTATAAAATCAGTGAAGAGACGGTGGTTCGCCCTGATGTGGTGGTTACTTGTGGTGAAACAGGTGAGGCCTATTTGACCAAGGCTCCTGAAATCATTGTGGAAATCCTATCCCCCAGCACGATTCGACGGGATGAAG
>JALUXI010000217.1 GCA_027019045.1 Piscirickettsiaceae bacterium
ACGAAAGCGATTTTGCCGGTAGCGGGGTTGGGGACAAGATTTTTGCCTGCGACTAAAGCCATTCCAAAAGAGATGTTGACCGTTGTCGATAAGCCTTTGATTCAGTATATTGTTCAAGAGGCAGCAGAGGCGGGGATTACCGATATTATTTTGGTGACACACTCCAGCAAAGGTGCGATCGAGAACCATTTCGATAAAAACTATGAGTTGGAGATGGAGTTGAAGCTTCGAGGGAAGGAAGATCGACTCAAACCATTGCAAGAAATTCTTGATGAAGGGATGCGTTTGGTGAGTGTGCGTCAACCTGAAGCCTTGGGGTTGGGGCATGCGGTGGCTTGTGCAGCCCATGTGATTGGTAAAGATGAACCTTTTGCCGTCTTGTTGCCAGATGTATTGATGTATCACCCACAAAAAGGGTGTTTAGCGCAGATGGCAGAGTTGTATCGTCAGCGTGAAGCCAGTGTGGTGGCGCTGGAAGAGGTGCCTACTGAAGTCGTGCATAAATATGGTATTGCGGATGTGGAGCCTAAAAACTTAAGAATTAAAAGTCTGGTTGAAAAGCCGTCGCCTGAAGAAGCCCCTTCTAACCTTTCGGTCGTGGGGCGTTATATTTTTACGCCGCGTTTAATGACAATTCTAGATGATATTGAGCCTGGGGCTGGAGGAGAGATCCAACTAACAGATGCAATGGACTGTTTACTTGAAGAAGAGTGTATGTATGGCTTTGAGTTTCAAGGCGGGAAAAGCTATGATTGCGGAGACAAATTAGGTTATTTGCAGGCAAATGTGGAGTATGCATTGAGAGATAGCTCGCTTGGAGAGGACTTTGCAAGCTACTTAAGTACGCTGGCTCTTTCACCAAACATTCAATAAATAAGGTAAGTGGCATGTCTGTGACCAAAACACCCGCTTGGCAATCTTTAGTTCAGCACGCAGAGAGTATGCGAGCGATTCATATGAAAACTTTTTTTCAGGATAATGAAACCGCTCATCAGCGTGTTGAGGCCTTTACGAAGCGTATTAACGATGATTTTTATGTTGATTTTTCCAAAAATCGAATTAATGAAAAGACGCTTGAGCTGTTAATTAAGCTGGCTAAGCAGCAGAAAATGGTGGATTGGATTGAAAAGCTGTTGACGGGGGGGGAGGTGAATAACACTGAGCATCGCCCAGCACTGCATACCGCTTTAAGAGCTTTGGGTGAGGATGTTTCTGGTTATGCGGCAGAAGTGCAACCTTTGGTGCAGCAGCAGCTTGATAAGATGCAAGCAATCGTCAATAAGATTTGTGCTGGACAGTGGAGAGGGTTTTCAGGCAAGCCAATTACCGATGTCGTGAATATCGGTGTGGGAGGATCCGATTTGGGGCCTTTAATGGTGACGCATACTTTGCAAGATATTGAATCTCCCGTTCATCTTCATTTTATCTCTTCCATTGATGGCTCTCAAACAGGATTGTTGTTGAAGGAGTTGAACCCTGAAACGACGCTTTTTATTTTGGCTTCAAAATCGTTTAGTACGATCGATACGCTCTCGAATGC
>JALUXI010000218.1 GCA_027019045.1 Piscirickettsiaceae bacterium
AGTTAGCCAGTGCTGCTCGCTGGATTCGCCATTGACTAATTTAGGTGCATTCGCCACTCTTTGGCGCAAGACCGCTTTAGCGGCTTGAATAAATTGCCTTTGCAGTGCCTGAGGTGAAGTTTGGTTCAGGCTACCTTGATCTATCATTTTCGATAACACCTCAATCAATCCCCAGCCTTGATGATGATACTGCTCTTTGGCATTATACCCAAACCCCTTAAAGTTGCTGTAATCCAACACCATTAACTGCCCTTTGGGTGTCTGCATGAGGGTATTGAGAAGTGACTGAAGCTGTGCTCTTTTTGACTCAGGGAGTCCTTGAATGACTTTTTGCCAATGCTGCTGAAAATGCTGCACAACAAATTCCGCCTGCCCATCTCGAGTTTGCCAAAGATAGGTGCGTAGTGCGGTAACTTGTGGCGATGTTTGTTGAGCTAAAAAAGCAGTTCTATTCGCCCAAGGCGGCTCAAATGGGTTTAATGTAACCAACCAAGCAGGTGGGACTGGGGATTCTGGGATTTTGGTTTGTGGAATTTTGGTTTGTGGGATTTTGTTGGATTTGTGTTGCAGAAATTGCATCAACTGCGGGAAAGTCTCTTCAAATGGCAGAGATTGTTGCGACTTTGGTAACCAGATAAAATGCCCAATCCCTAAAGAAGGAAAAGGTTCATTCTTTGACCAATAGACCAAATTGGCTTGCTTGCCACCGCACTCATTTTGAAAAAGCAGCTCCGCTAAGGCTTTAGTGAGATCATTGGCAGAGGAAAAAGTGGGGGAGCAGACAATCAAAGTCAGCACTCCCCATTTTTTTAATCGCTGAATCACAACAGTGATGCAAGATGCCCATTTGAATTTTTCATCATGCCTAAATAGAGCTCAGCAAACTCTTCGACCACTGACTCTTCAACCGCTTTGATTTTCAATAAGTTATCTGACCAAGCTTTAAGCTGACTGCACTCAGAAAGCAGATCCACCCCTGTATTTTGCAAAATCAGATCCACACGCATTAATAAAGGTGCATAGGCGGCATCGATTAAATTAAACTCATTTCCATTAAAGAAAGCCTCACCACTGTGTGCCGCTTCAATGCGAGCCAAACGCCCTTTTAAGGTATCCAGCTTTTCATTAAATGCCTTTTCATTCGGTGCATGAATCAATTGATGCGACAGCATAAAGAGGTCACCACCAAAGGCAATCCAAGCACGGTTTTTGGCTTTGACTAAGGGATCTTGAGGGTGAAGGCTCGGTGGCGTGACTTCATCGATATACTCTTGGATGACTGAAGATTCAAATAGCACCTCATCTCCTACTTTTAACACAGGCACCTGTCCCAATGGAGAAATCTCTTTAAACCACTCGGGGGGTTCATTGAGATTGATGTAGGTAATATCAAAATTGACCTGCTTGTACTTTAAAGTAATCACCGCTCTCTGCACAAATGGGCAGAGCTTAAAGCTGATTAATTCCATCTTTTTATTCATCTGGTTCTCCTTAAATTTTGTCT
>JALUXI010000219.1 GCA_027019045.1 Piscirickettsiaceae bacterium
ACAGGCTTTGCTGGACAGCCTGCTCAGCAACAACCTATGCAACAAGGTCGACAGCAAGGTGGTTTCGGCGGACAACAAGCCGCTCCTCAGCAAAATCCGCAACCCACTCAACCTAATCCAGCACAGCAGCAAGCGGCTCCACAGCCAGCCCCCGCATTTGTCGCCAATGACTTTGATGATGACGATGTGCCGTTTTAGAGAACACCTTTGTGTGTTTTGTAAACACTGTTGAGTCAAACCCCTGAAATAAGGGGTTTTTTATAAGGTGAAATAAATGAAAGAGATAGATGTGGCTTTTGCAGAAGGTCATCTAAAATGGGTATTGGATCAGGTAGAAAAGAGTGATGAAGGCATCGTGATTAAGCGAGATGGTGCAGAAAATTTTGTAGTGGTGTCAGAAAGTCATTTCAATGGCTTGATGGAAACGCTGCATTTATTGTCTTCTCCTGCTAATGCAAAGCACATGCAACACGCTATCACGCAGTATGAGGCAGGTGATTTAATCAGCACTTCCTTAAGTGAGTTCTAAAATTTGTGGCATTTTAAGTGTCAAGGTGAGTAAGGTTTTAGCTGCACCTGTAGGCGTTCTTCTTCCCTGTTCCCACTCTTGAAGTGTGCGAATGGAGATTCCTAGTCGCTTGGCAAATTCCTGTTGAGTCATGTTTGCATGCATGCGTGCTTGAGAAGCTAAGGTTGGCTTTACATGAGAAATATGTGCTTTTTGATCAGCTTTCATCTGCTGAACAGAGGTCAATAAGTCTTGTTGAAATTGTTCCAATTCTTTATCCATTTGTTATCTCCTCCTTTAATTTGGTTAAGAAGTGGGTGGGCAGATTATCAAACTTACTTTTGGTGTAGATGATGAGCAACCATATCTCACCTTTATCGAGTAAGTTGTAATAAATGACTCTCGCCCCTCCACTTTTTCCCGTTCCTTTTCTTCCCCACCGAACTTTTCTAAGTCCACCACTGCCTTGGATTACATTGCCAGAAAGAGGATTGTTTGCAAGCCAACTAATAAACTCAAGCCGTTCGGCTTCATTCCAAATTTGGTGGCATAACTCTTTGAATTTGGGAGTTTCAATTATTGTATACATTTAATTATTATCCGTCAATGACGGGTTTTAGTCAATATCTTGATACTCGGGACTGGGGATTTTGGGATTTTGTTATTTTTTTCGGGAGCTTCGGGAAATCTTTGAGGCAGCAGCGGCTGCTAGGGTTGAGGGTTTCGCAGGCGCAGTGTTTGGCTTTGGTTTGTTGTACGACGAAGGCTTGGGTGTCTGGATTGGCGTGTTGGCGGGTG
This sequence comes from Piscirickettsiaceae bacterium, assembly GCA_027019045.1. Taxonomy (GTDB): domain Bacteria; phylum Pseudomonadota; class Gammaproteobacteria; order Thiomicrospirales; family Thiomicrospiraceae; genus JALUXI01. The sequence goes on from JALUXI010000219.1 coordinate 1,307, forward strand.
ACATTGAAGCAGTAGCAGATTAAAGCGTCGGGTGCTTGGGATTTTTGACCGACAGGGGTGCGTAGGTCTGTTTGAGTGAAGATTTCATTTTGGTCGGTGAAGTAGATGACTTCACACTCAGGGTCGTCACAGAAGGCGAAGGTGCCTTGGCTGATGATGTCTTCATATTGCCAAGGGGTTTTGAGGTGATGGCGAACC
>JALUXI010000220.1 GCA_027019045.1 Piscirickettsiaceae bacterium
TGCAGGGGGTGTGGCAGTACTGAAACTAGGTGCTGCAACTGAGATGGAAATGAAAGAGAAGAAAGACCGTGTGGACGATGCTTTACACGCCACTCGTGCAGCGGTTGAAGAAGGCATTGTTGCAGGCGGGGGTGTTGCCTTGGTTCGTGCCATGTCTAAAGTCGATGTCAAAGGTGACAACAATGACCAAGATGTAGGGATTCAAATTGCCCTTCGTGCGATGCAAGAGCCAATGCGCCAAATCGCTGAAAACTGCGGTTTAGAAGGCTCTGTCATTGTCAACAAGGTGCTTGAAGGTGAAGGCAACTTCGGTTTCGATGCCAACAAAGAAGCCTATGTTGACATGATTGAAGCCGGTATTATTGACCCTGCAAAAGTGACTCGCTCAGCATTACAAAATGCAGCTTCTGTCGCTGGTTTGGTACTCACCACGGGGGCGGCCATTGCGGATGCACCTGCTAAAGAAGGTGCCGCACCAGCCGCACCTGACATGGGCGGCATGGGAGGTATGGGCGGCATGATGTAAGCCCAGCTTCACAAAATACTTAAAAAGTTGTAAAAAAGACCAGCAAAAAATGCTGGTCTTTTTTTATCCCTACTTATAAAATAGGGGGATAGCTGTTTATTCTTCCTGCAAATAATGCCAAGCATTTACGGTTTCTCAAGGAAATGCTGATAGCAAAAGTGATGGAGCCATCCTCTTAAAATGTTTAAATCCCTTAAAACACCGATTCTAATAGGCTTTCTATTTACCATCACCATCGCACTCTTTCTTTCCCTTCACTGGATACAGACCTACTATCACAGCTATCAAGCTTACACCCAAGCCGAAAAAATACTACCTGCTGTAGAAAAACTAGAAAGATTGACAAACACCCTCGCTGAAGAACGGGGACTATTTGGTGCCCAAAAACTCTCTACACAACCCACCCACCTCAAAGCCCAACTTCAACTCGCCTTTCAACAAACAGACCATATACTCTCTAATCCCCAACTCATCTCAATACTAAAAAAGACCCCTTCTCCCCTCAACAATCACTTAAATCAATTTCACACTCTCCGAAAAAAAGCTCACAACTTCAATGACTACTCCCAACTCATTGCACAACTCATTGAAATCCATAACCGTCTATTAAACCAAGCCATCCGTCCTCTTTTCAACACCAATTTAATGACCGATATCAACAACCTTGAAACGCTCATCAAAGTCAGGGAATACTCAGGACAAGAACGCGGACTTATCATGCATGCACTCTTTAAAAATAAGCTGACAACCAAAACCTATCTAAAAACCAATGGCCTTATCCAACTCCAAAATGTCCAACTCAACACACTTTTTAACACCTTTCAACTCCCTGAGATAATGCATGAGGAAATATCAGCACTGCAAACACTCAAACAACAACTCAATCCCAAAAACTTCCCTGCCTTCCAAAACACTCGTACTCACTTGCAAAATCAATTCATCCTACAACAACACCTGCTTGAACTCCTCAAAACCATAGGCTATACGGGCTTTATCCATCACTACAAAAACTACCTCCTCAGAGGTCAAATGGCTTATTATCAAAGCGCAAAACAAGACCTAAAACTTGTCCACGCCGCTCTAAACCAACTCAGCAACACCCCCCACCTTTCTCCCAAACAAAAACACAACATTCAAACCCTACAAACCACCTTGAAAGCCTATGAAAACAACCTAGAAATGATTAAACTCACCTTTGCCCAAGGCATGAATACCCAACAAATCGATAAAAAAGTCCATATTGATGACCACCCTGCACAACAAGCCATCAATCAATTGCAACATTTCACCCCCCCTATCCCCCCTAAAACCTGGTGGACACAAGCCAGCGCACGCATCCAATATCTCTCCACCGCTATCCAATTCTATAATCAAGACATCCAAAAAGAAGTTATTGACAACCAAAGATTCCTGCACCACCAACTACTCATCATCTCAACCGCACTATTCCTCTCTCTCCTGACCATCATACTGATTGTGCGTTATCTATTCAAACGCATTGTCAAACTGAACCACCTATCAAGCACACTCCAATCAATGGCCAAAACCCAACAATTCTCAACCGTTGAAATCGACGGAAAGGATGAGATTTCAAGCTTAGGAGATTCATTTAATCAATTGATTAAAGAGCGTGAAATTTACGAAAATGAACTCTGGCAACGCTCCAATTTAGATACACTCACCCAACTCCCCAATCGACACCACCTGTTTGAACTTCTCGATCTATTTATTCAAAGCAGTAAGCGCCAAAATCGTCAACTTGCTGTACTCTTTATCGACCTAGATGGCTTCAAAACTCTCAACGATACCAAGGGACATGATGCAGGAGATCAACTACTGAAAGTCATTGCGCAGCGCTTAAAAGCGCATATCCGCCAAAGTGACATTGCTGCACGACTTGGTGGAGATGAGTTTGTGGTACTGCTACCTAATACAACCTCCATCAAGGATGTAGAAGCTGTCGCTCAAAAACTGATTCAGACCATTGCTGAACCCGTTTCTTTGGAAGAAAATATCCAAGCTACCGTGTCAGCCAGTATTGGCATCAGCCTTTTTCCAGATCATGGTGACACCCCTGAGACCCTGCTGATTCACGCTGACATCGCCATGTATGAAGCCAAATCCAAAGGAAAAAACCAATATATTCTCTTCCAGCCTGAATTTGAACAACACATCTCCTTTGAGCAGCAGATTAAAGATGCCCTCAGCCTAGCCGTTAAAACCGATACTTTTGAAGAAAGTGGACTTTATCTCACCTACCAACCCATTGTCGATACGCAAAACGGGGAGATTGCCCACTTTGAAGCGCTCATTCGTTGGGAACATCCCACTCTTGGCTTCCTTCCTCCCGACAAATTTATCTCCACTGCCGAACGATCTCGCCACATCATCCCCTTGGGTAACTGGATCATTGAACAGGTCGCTAACCAGATCACTGCTTGGCAAGAAGCATACCATCGTGCATTCCATGTCTCCATTAACCTTTCCCCCGTCCAAGCCGAAAAAGGCTTTGAATCCGTTCTCAATACCCTTGAACAACTCAAAACACATAACTTCCCCGTGCATCAGCTAGATTTTGAAATCACCGAAAGCCTGCTCATGCAAAACACCGGCCAAATCAAAGAAGGCCTGCTCACTCTTCAATCCTACGGCTGCAAAATTTACCTAGATGACTTTGGAACCGGCTACTCCTCTTTGAGCTACCTCAAGCTCTACCCACTCGATGTGCTCAAAATCGACCGAAGCTTTATTATCGATGTACTTGAAGATCCGCAAGATCAAGAGCTAGTCAAAACCATTCTCTCCATTGCCAAAGTCCTCAACCTAGCAGTCGTTGCAGAAGGCGTAGAAACAGAAGCACAATGGCACTATCTGAAAGAACACGGCTGTGACTATATTCAAGGCTACTACATCTCAAAACCGCTCAAACCCAATAATATAAAACTCATTCTCAGTTAACACTGTAACCACTTATCAGGAGGCACGACTCAAATGGATCAAAATGAACTACTTCAGCAAACCCTCGCTCAACTCCGTGCGGCAGGCAAAACCATTGAAACCCTTGCCGCCAGCCTACCACAGCCTGCTATAGAGATTCCTACCCCCCAATTTGGGCAAGCAAAAAGTACACTAACAGATCCTTACAGCACCCATGCCGCGACCCTTCTAGCCCAAATCTCCCCTTTGGTTCAAGCACGACGGAGTGAAATTGCCACTTATTTCTACAATAACCTACGCAACGAAAGTGAACTCATTTTGCATCAACTCACGAGCGAAGAGCTAGAACACCTAAAAGAGATGCAAATGCGCTATTTAGAAAAGCTCATGTCACCCAAACTCTCGGCCATTCAACACAAAGAGACCGCTCTGCAAGCAGGTGCTCGTCACGATGCCGTCAGCCTACCACCAGAAGAACTCACACTGGCTTACCAAGTTTATCGTCACGCCATCTATCTACATATTCCTGAACTGACAACAGACTACCCCGAAGTCGCTCAAATTATCGAACAACGCCTGAACCAAGACCTTGGCTGGCAACTCATGGGCACCATGCAAGCCCTTGAAGCACGCAACCACCACCTTAAGCTGCTTAGCGAACAAATCGCTAGCCACATCAACCGAGACGACCTTTTAGCTGATGTGCTAGAAAGCTTACGAGAACTCCCCGGGATTGTCGGCGCCAGTGTGGCGGCCTTTGCAGGTGAAAACCGACTCTTTTGTGAAAAAGCCGTCGGCTTGGTACTCCATGGTCAAGAGTGCACCCTTGACAGCAACCGCCTGCTCCGTGACGAACCCCTCTTGCAAGCATGGCGAGAAGAACGCCCGATTTGGCTCAACAGCGTCACCAGAGAAGTTGAAGACTCCTGCATGTTAGCCGATGCACAACAACTCGGCATTCGCAGCTATGCCATTATTCCCGTACGAGATACCAATGAAGCCCCCACCCTCCTACTCATCGTTTACAGTGAATGGCCAGGCTTTTTCCTCACTCAAGATAAAAAATTCTATTTTGAAACCCTCGCTCGAAGCCTATCACAACAGGTCAACCACATAGAAACCGCCTACCACCATCACTTCGCTAACCTTACCTTACAAGAACGCCAGCACTATCGCACCCTGCTAGATGAAGGCAAAGTCGAGATGGTTTACCAACCCATCGTTGACCCAAGAACCCACCAAGTCATCAAACTTGAGTCCTTAGCCCGCCTTATCGACGAAGACGACAAAGTCATTGCGCCTTACTTCTTCCTGGCCGCCTTTGGTACCAATCAACTCCTCGCCCTCTTTGAACAAGGGCTCCAACAAGCCTGCACCACGCTATTAGATCTCCACAACCAAGGTGAGACCCAAATTGGCATCAGTATCAACCTACCGACCGAAGCCTTCAACCACCCTCAAGTGCTCTACCGCATCTACGCCACGGTCCACAGTTTTAACCTCCCTCCTCACAAAATCGCTCTTGAAATTTTAGAGTCGGGGGCACTTGATGAAGGCAAAGCGATTCAAGGCATCAAAAAACTCAAAGAACACGGCTTCTCTATTGTGATGGATGATGTAGGAAGTGGTGAATCCTCCATGCTCCGCATGAAAAACCTTCCCTTGGATGAAATCAAAGTGGATCAAGGCTTTGTCCGCCCCTTGCTGAATCAGCTTGACCATTTAGACTATGTCGATACCCTTGTCAGGCTGGCCGAAAACATCAATCTCTTTTGTGTGGTGGAAGGGGTGGAAGATGAAAACATTGTTGACATGATCAGCACACTGGGAAGCGCCTACTTACAAGGCTACGGCATTGCCAAACCGCTTCCTAAACATCAACTGCTTGACTGGATTCGCCAGTACCAAGCCACTGCTCAAGAAACCATAGACATGAAAAAAGGCTACCAACCCAAAACCCTTTATGGCTGGTATGCCAGACACCTCAAACGCGCAAGACTTATTATGGACGCCCTACCCAATAATGTTGACCTGCTCAATTTTGACATTGCCGCTCACTGGGAACAGTGTCCGATGACAAATGGGCTGGGGGAAATGGGATTCAAAGGTCACCCCATTGAAGAAACCCATCAAATGTTCCATGATGTGGTCGGTGAATTACGCCAAAAATTAGAAGAAGGACAGGAACCCATGCAGCTAAAAAAACAACTGGCGCAAGTCCTTCAGATCATGCGTCAGCAAATAGAAGACCACCATCGAGAACAGACCCAAGAGAACACATAACCATCAATATCACCACTCAGATTACTTCCCGAGAGTTCGTTCCTTCAAAACAGAAGGACGGATTCAGGGAGAACGGGGTTATAACACATTGAACAGAAAGATTGATCACAAGAAGTGAAAGAAGTGGTACGCCCAGAGGGACTCGAACCCCCAACATAGCCTCCGGAGGGCCACATTATATCCAGTTTAACTATGGGCGCATAGATAAAAAATCAAAAATGAGAAGAAGCCAATATTATAAAGGCTTCTTTCTAATATTGTAGATTTTTTCGGCAGGCATGTAAGGCTGATTAAATCCCTGTCATCTCCTCATCACTACGATCTTCTAGCACCGCTTGACGATACTTATTACCTTCCACTTTTGATGGAAGTAGCATGAAAATCAATAACACAATAAACCCAAAAGGCACAATCATCAACAACATCCACCATCCCGAAAAGCCTGCATCATGCAGACGACGCACAGCAATCGACAAAGAAGGAATCAGTATCAAAAGTCCAAAAACAGCCGAAATCACCCCCATTCCCGCCTCTTCATTAAAAGTTCCTAAAGCGATATCTAACGCTGTCACCACAATATTAAACAACATCAAAAACAGGGCAAACAACCAGTACTGCTTTCGTGTCGCCAATCCCTTAAAATCAAAATAGTGCTTCATAATAGGGTCAAAAAAATAGTTCATGTCTCCTTTTCCTCTCTTTTTCGTGCGTGTTCCTGCTCTTCTTGTCGATGAAAAGCCTGCTTCACTTCATACATCTGCTGATCGGCTAACTGCACCAAAGCTTCCGCACTCTGTGTCGCATCATCCAGCATAGCATAACCGATGCTGGCAGAAACAGACAAGGTTAACCCCCCAACCTGAATAGGTTGCTCGATAGCTCGGCTGATTTTCTCCATCACTTTCAGCACATCACCCATCCCTTTAATCTCATTTAGCACTACAACAAACTCATCTCCACCAATCCGAGCCACCACATCCGAAGTGCGTACGACCTGTTTTAACCGTCTTGCCACCGCTTTCAACACCTCATCCCCCACCTGGTGACCATAGTTATCATTGATCGGCTTAAATCCATTCAAGTCTAAAAACAACACCGCTAAAGTTCGCTCAGTTCTTTTCGCCAATGCAATATTCTGAGCCAACTGGTCATTAAATTGCGCCCGATTCAACAGTCCCGTTAACGGATCATGAAACGCCAAATACGCCAACTTCTTTTTGGCCTTCACAGATTGGAAATAGAAATAGAACACCATCGGCAAAAAGAGCAAGCCCAATAGTAGCATTAAGCCAACTGCACGCTTAATACGACTCACTAACACCTGCTGATCTTTCGCAAGTGTTTCAGCATTCGTATAGGCCACAGCTGTCCACCGTGTACCCTCGACCTTTTTCATCTGCACAAAAGGCAATATCTGCAAATCGTGAAAATTCAACACCCACTTTCCTTGAGTACTAAAACGATATCCCTCATCGGTAAAATCCACCCACACCTTGTTTGATTTTGGATTTAATTTCACCAACATCGTATGCGTCTCTTGGAAAGTCACCCCCTTTAACAATTTCACCACTTGTTCTGCTGGGATATTGATATAAAAAACCCCTCGTTGCTCGCCCTCCACCAACGGCACCATAATATCAATATGAGGAAAATTAGGATTGGGATGCAAACTCATCACGCTGGCATGGGGATTATGCTCCAAAGCTTTAATATCCCGTTCACACACCTTGCTAATTGTACCGTCCATATCTTGAAACAGCACCTTGCCTTCTGTATCTGCAATGGTAAACGCCCCCATATCAGGGAAATAGTTGATTAAAGAGTCAAAAATCTGATCATACAGTACATCATTTTCCGGCTGGGCAATCAGATCATCAATCTTCTCAAGGTGCGTATCCACATAAACTCTTAAAGAACGGCGCATCGCCAATAGATAGTTTTGAACCAACTTATCCACAGCATCCGCCTGCACCTTATTCTGAGACTGATGAATCTCCGCCAGAAAGTTTTTTTCCGATTGATAGCTCTGCCAAATGTAGGTGCCTGCAAAAACCAAGTAGGTCAAACAGACCCACCCCACCACATGCCAACTCTGGCGAAATAATGAAAATCGTTCTTTCTGTAACACCTTCTGCAAATCTAACACCTTATATCACTCTATATCATTATGATTATACCCAATAACTTGCAATTCACTAGAAACTTTACAATAATGCCAATATGAATGCACAGCTCTCTATTATCCAACGCACAGGCACCTTAGATGCCTGCTATCCTACCCTCATCCTTGCCTCCACCGCAGCGGCAATGGACAAAAAAGTAGAGATTTTCTGTACTTTGACCGGACTCAACTGTCTGCTCAAAGACACCTCTGCCCTCAAGGTCTCCCCCGTTGGTCACCCTGATCTGCCTATTCATCTGCCTATCGGCCCTCAATGGCTTCAAAAACAGAACCTCCGCATCCTGCCCGATCTAGTCTGGGCAATGCCGGGCATGACCGCTTTGGCCACATGGGGATTTAAAAAAACGCTTCAAAAAAATCAACAACTCTCTTTTGAAGAACTCCGAACACTCTGTCAAGACCTTGGCGTTCGTTTCACGGCGTGCCAGATGACGGTTGAGTTGCTGAACTATCAAGAAAAAGACTTTATTGAAGGTATCTCCTTTGCGGGTGCTGCCACCTATTTTGCCCACTCACCTGATAATCAAAGTTTAATTCTATGAAACTCACTTCCTACGGCGCTGCCGAAACGGTCACCGGTTCTTGTCACCTACTCGAAATCACACCTCACTTTCAAGTATTGATTGACTGCGGTCTTTTCCAAGGGCATGACGAGGAGAAAAATCTCGCCAAATTTGAATTTAATCCCAGCAAGGTCAAGCTACTCCTCATTACCCACGCTCACCTTGATCATGTAGGCCGCATTCCAAAACTAGTGCAACAAGGGTTTCATGGACGAATTGTGACGACTCGCGCCACTATGGACTTGACCAAAATCGTCCTACTCGATAGCGCCAAACTGATGGAAGAAGATTACAAAACTCGCCTAAGAAAAGCCAAGCGACGAGGTGAGGAGTACAAAGTGACCCCGCCTTACTACACCAAAGAGGATGTCGAAGCTGTATTTGATTTAGACATCCAATACGCCAAATACGACCATCCGACCAAATTGACCGAATTCCTCACCGCCACCTACCGCAATGCAGGACACATTC
>JALUXI010000221.1 GCA_027019045.1 Piscirickettsiaceae bacterium
TTCATGCTTATAGATATAGAACTTTATGTCTTCCTGTGCAGCTACATCGGGAACTCTGAATTGGAAAGAGAAAGCGTAAAAAACTTTTACTCTTTTTTTCTCGGTCATCGATGCTTATACTGATGTTGAAGATAGCAAGTAAGCTAATCAAACAAAGTGTTCAACTTCGGTTAAACGCTTAAATTTTTTCAAAGGAGAAGTCAAATGAAAACAAATCTAAAACCCAAACAAAAAGGTTTTACATTGGTCGAAATCGCCATTGTATTGGTCATTATCGGGCTATTGCTCGGTGGGGTGCTAAAAGGGCAAGAGTTGATTCGCAGTGCGAAGATTAAGGGTGAAGCCTCGCAAATTGATGGTTATAAGGCGGGCTATTTTGGTTATATCGACCGTTATGGTTATAAGCCAGGAGATGACCCAACACAAGCTACGCGTTGGACAGATATGACCAATGGTGGAGGTAATGGAGATATTAATGGTGGCACTTGTTCCAGTGATACAGATGAAAGTTGTTTAGCCATGCGAGCCTTATATCATTCTGGTTTTATAAAAGGCGATGGTACAGTTAAACAGCCTAAGCCATTAGACAAATTAGGTGGTAAAGTCCATCTGTTTACAGGCACCTATTATGGTCAACGAGGCGTTTGGTTATATCATGAAGGATATGTGGATAAAGATATCTTGACTGAACTGGATAAGAAGATTGATGATGGGAAGTGTAACTCTGGCGCAATGACTTCTTGGACAACCAATAATGCCTATTGTGATCAAACCACAGGTGCATATAAGCGTAATGGCTATTTTGTAACAAAAATCGACTAATCTTTTTGGTTTATCATCATTCAAAGAAACCCGCCTCGGCGGGTTTTTGCTTTTCTGGTTTTGAAAACAACGAGATGGCTCGGATTTTGGTAGAATGTTTTTTTAAAACTGCGGGAGGAGATATGCAACGATCTGTAATTGATTTATATGAACGCTTAAGTAATGCGCCTGATGAGCGTGCTCGAGCAAAGATTATTGCTGAAGCTTTTGATGAACTCGAAAACCGCTATCCGAATTTGGGAGACATGGCAACAGAACGGGCTTTGTCAGAAACAGAGTTGCGTTTAAAGCTAGAGATAGAAAAAACCCATGTCAAAATCGAGCAAGTCCGAGCGGATTTGAGTAAAGAGATTGAGCAAACGCATGTCAAAATCGAGCAAGTCCGAGCGGATTTGAGTAAAGAGATTGAGCAAACGCATGTCAAAATCGAGCAAGTCCGAGCGGATTTGAGTAAAGAGATTGAGCAAAGTAAGGTTGAAATGATGAAGTGGAGTGCGGCATTTTGGTTGACGAACTTCTCAGCGATTATGTTTGTAATCTGGAAATTGATGACTAATGGATAAGACAGAAGATAAGCGTGTGTTTGATGGTGGTCTGTTTATTAAGACCTATGGTTGTCAGATGAATGAGTATGATTCTGACAAGATGGCACAGTTGCTTGAAAAAACTTATGGTTTAAAGTTGGTGCATTCGCCAGAAGAGGCGGCCGTATTGATTTTGAATACTTGCTCAGTGCGTGAGAAGGCGCAGGAGAAGGTGTTTGATGAATTGGGGCGTTGGAAGAAGTGGAAGGCGGAAAAGTCGAATCGGATTATTGGTGTCGGTGGGTGCGTGGCCTCGCAAGAGGGAGAAGAGATTCGCAAACGAGCGCCGACGGTGGATGTGATTTTTGGCCCGCAAACTTTGCACCGCTTGCCTGCGATGATTGAAGAGGCGTTGACGCTTCGCCAGCAGCATTCTGAAGATAAGAAAATGAAAAAACGCGCGGTGATTGATATCTCTTTCCCAGAGATTGAAAAATTTGACAATCTACCGCCTGCTGAATCGAATGGCGTGTCCGCTTTTGTCTCAATTATGGAAGGTTGCTCAAAATACTGCACTTTCTGTGTGGTGCCTTATACCCGTGGAGAGGAGTTTAGCCGCCCCTTTGAGGATGTGATGCGTGAAGTTGAAGAACTGGCGGCGCAAGGGGTGAGAGAAATCAACCTGCTTGGGCAGAATGTGAACGCTTATCAAGGTGAAATGGCAGACGGTGAAGTGGCGGATTTGGCGGTGCTACTTCATGCCGTGGCGGCGGTAGAGGGCATTGACCGCATTCGTTATACCACTTCTCATCCCATGGAGATGACGCAGAGTATTATTGATTGCTATGCGGAAATTCCTGAATTGGTCTCGCACCTGCATTTGCCGATTCAGTCAGGTTCGGATCGCATTTTGGCGTTGATGAAACGCAATCATATGGTGATTGAGTATAAATCGATTATCCGTAAAATCCGCAAGCATCGTCCGAATCTGCGTCTGTCGGGTGACTTTATTGTTGGTTTCCCAGGTGAGACTTGTGATGACTTTAAAGAGACGCTAGCTTTGGTTGAGGAGTTGGAATATGACCGCTCCTTTAGCTTTATTTATAGCCCAAGACCAGGGACACCAGCGGCAAGTCTGCCTGATGATGTGGATGAGCATAAGAAAAAACGCCGCTTGCATATGTTGCAGCAGGTGTTGAATGAGCAGACGCAAGCGATCAGTCAATCTTTGGTGGGGACTACGCAGAAAATTTTGGTGGAGCGGCTATCTCGCAATGACTTTGAAGAGGTTTCAGGGCGTACGGAGTGTAATCGAGTGGTCAACTTTAAAGGCTCACCTGAATTGATTGGACAGTTTGTGGAGGTGGAGATTACCGAAGCCTATACCAACTCTTTAAAAGGTAAGCTGGTTGCTACGCCAGAGGCAGACCGTTTTGCTGAACGGCAATATTATGCAGTGTGAGGTGAGTCCGCATTGACGACACTTCATAGTATTCTCTTTACCCTTCACCCTGAAGACAATGAAGCCCTGCAAAACTTGTGTGGCTGGCACAATGAGCATCTGTCGCAATTAGAATTGCGGCTGGGGGTGGAGATCAATAATCTTGGATTTGATTTTCGTGTAACAGGTTTGGCTGATCGTTTGGTCAGAGCAGAGCAGGTGATACGAGACCTCTATGCGCAGGCACTGAATGAAACTTTAGAACCCGCCAAAATCCATCTTAAACTGCAAACGCTTGGTTTTGAAGAGACTTTGCCTGTTGAACAGCAGCAAAAGATTTTGCGTCTGAAACGCAAGGTGTTGAAAACCCGCAATCCCAATCAATCTCAATATCTCGATACCATTGAACGCCACGATATTAACTTTGGTATTGGGCCTGCAGGCACAGGTAAAACCTATCTGGCGGTGGCCGCCGCAGTGGCTGCCTTGGAAAAAGATGAGGTGCGGCGGATTATTTTGACCCGCCCTGCGGTGGAAGCGGGCGAGAAGCTGGGGTTTTTACCCGGTGACTTGAGCCAAAAGGTGGATCCTTATTTGCGTCCGCTGTTTGATGCGTTGTTTGAGATGCTCGGATTTGAGCATGTCGAGCGTTTGATTGAGAAGCATGTGATTGAGATTGCCCCGCTTGCATTTATGCGGGGGCGAACACTGAATGAATCTTTTGTCCTGCTGGACGAGGCACAAAACACCACGACTGAGCAGATGAAAATGTTCCTGACCCGTATTGGCTTTGGCTCCAAAGCAGTGATTACGGGTGATATTACCCAGTGTGATCTGCCGAAACACCAAAAATCAGGTTTACGCCATGCGATTGAGGTGTTGGAAGGGGTACCTGACATCGGGTTTAGTTTTTTCCAAGCCAAAGATGTGGTACGGCATAGCTTAGTACAGAAAATCGTTCAAGCTTATGAGGAGTACTCTGCACGAAATGAAAGAGCGGCTAAAAATGGCTAAACTTTCCCTACTCTGCGTTGAAAAACTTGCTAATAGTTGGCTATTAGCGGCGTTTTCCGCCTTGATTAGGCAAATTTTATCTCATTTTTATCTCACTCCTCATTCATGCAGAGTACTCAATTTGACAAACGACAGGCAGGCGTATAGATGTTGGATTTAGAAATTCAGTGGGCGATCGATCCTCGCCCGATTCCCAGTGATGCACAGTGTCAGCAGTGGGCAGAAGCGGCGTTACTGCCCGAAAATAGAAATCAAAATTGGGAAGTGACCCTGCGGATTGTGGATCCCTTTGAAATCCAAGACCTCAATTTAACCTATCGTGGTAAAGATGCACCGACCAATGTCCTTTCCTTTCCATTTGAGCAGCCAGAGGGACTGGATGAACCGATTCCTTACTTGGGTGACTTGGTGATTTGTGCGGTCGTCGTTGAGCAGGAAGCGCAGGGTCAGCATAAATCGCTGGAAGCACATTGGGCGCATATGGTGATTCATGGCATGCTCCATCTGCAAGGACTAGATCATATTGAGCCTGATGAAGCTGAACGGATGGAATCGCTAGAAATCCAACTGCTTGCCGCTTTAGGTTATCCCAACCCTTATCTTTCAACGCTTTAAAATAGGAGAATCTTCCCCCCAATGAGCGACGGTGATTCACGAACTTCGTGGTTAAAAAAACTAGGCAAACTCTTTGCCGATGCCCCCGATTCACAAGATGAATTGATTGATACTTTAAAAGCAGCGGCAGCACATCAAGTCATTGATAAAGATGCGTTAGAGATGATTGAGGGGGTGCTGGAAGTCTCTCAAATTCGGGTGCGAGAAGTGATGGTGCCACGAGCACAGATGATTCTGCTAGATGAAGGACAGCCTTTAGAGGAAGTGCTGGAGGTGATGCTGGAGAGCGCACACTCCCGCTATCCCGTCTTGAATGAGAATCGAGATGAGGTGGTGGGGGTGCTGATGGCGAAGGATGTCTTACGCGCGGTGGTCAAAAAGCAGCTAGAGGATAAAGAAGATTTGCGGGCGATCTATCGTGAGCCGATGATGGTGCCTGAGAGTAAGCGGCTAAATATTTTATTGCGAGAATTTAAAAGTAGCCGCAATCACATGGCGATGGTGGTGGATGAGTATGGTGAGTTGGCGGGCTTGGTCACCATTGAGGATGTGTTGGAACAGATTGTGGGTGAGATTGAAGATGAGCATGATGATGTGAATGCCCATATTCAAAAATACCACCAAGGCGGTTATCAAGTACAAGCTACCACCCCTCTTGAGATTTTTAATGGCTTTTTTCATACACAATTTAGTGATGAACGAGTGGAGACCATTGGTGGCTATCTGGCTAAAGAGCTAGGCCATATCCCTCAGGAAGGTGAGACGGTTTCATTGGGTGATTTGCAAATCAAGGTGTTGAAGGCGGATCAACGGCGTGCAGAGTTATTGCAGGTCTGGATGCCTGAGGTGTTGGAAAAAGAGGAAGCTACTTCGGTATGAGATGGCTGAAGGCGATTGGCAGGGTGTTTCTGCCGAAAAAGCATCAGTGGATGGCTTTGGCACTGGGTGGTTTTGCTGTGTTGGCGTTTGCGCCATTTGAATTCGCCCCTGCTGCTTTGGTGAGTTTAATCGGGCTTTTCTGGTTATGGACAGAAGCACCGACCAAGGCGGAAGCTTTTAAGACGGGGTTGTGGTTCGGATTGGGACTGTTTGGTTTGGGGGTGAGTTGGCTCTTTTCGAGCATCTATATTTACTCTCATGTCGCTTTGCCATTGGCGATTTTAGCGACTTTTATATTTATTCTTTTTCTCTCGCTTTATGTCGCTTTAGCGGGGGCATTGGCTCGTTATTTATATAGTCAGATTTTTGTCGGTCTTTCCTTGGTGGTGCTGTTTCCTGCGACTTGGCTACTGTTTGAGTGGCTCAGAGCGACCGCTTTTGGTGGGTTTCCGTTTCTATTATTTGGCACCTCTCATCTCAATACTTGGCTGGATGGTTATGCGCCTGTGCTGGGTGTGTTAGGGGTAGGCTGGGTTTTAGCTATCTCAGCAGGGGCGATTTTATGGCTGGTGCTCAAAAAAGCGTGGATAGGTGCCAGTTTGGTGATGGCGGTGGTGTGGTTGACAGGTTCTGGATTGCAAGAGGTGCAGTGGGTGCAGCCTAAGGGTGAACCCGTCAAGGTCGCTTTGATTCAGGGGAATATTCCGCAAGAGAAAAAGTGGGAGCCTGATGAATTCTTTCCTTCACTGAAAAAATATGTCGAAGCGACCAAGCAGAATTTAGACGCTGATATTGTGGTGTGGCCAGAAACGGCGGTGCCTTCTTATTTGGATATGGTGCAGAAGGGGGCATTGAAGCAGTTTATTGAAGATGCTCAACTGCTTGAAACGGATATTATTGCAGGGATTATTACTCGAGAGCCTGACCATATCCATTATTACAATGCTATTGTGAACTTTCATCACCCCAAGCAGGAATATCGCAAGCATCACCTGGTGCCATTTAGTGAATATTTTCCCTTTAGTGATGCGCTCTATGCGTTGACGCAGCTGTTTGATATTCCTTTTTCTCAGTTTACAAAAGGCAGTTACCCGCCCAAAACAATGAAGCTAGCAGGGCATGATGTGGGGCTTTCAGTTTGTTACGAAACGGCTTTTGGTGAAGAGTTGGCCGAGCTGATCCCACCTGCGGAAATGATGATTACAGTGAGTAATGATGCATGGTTTGCCCATACGCTTGAACCCGCACAGCAGTTACAAGAAGTGCAGATGCGTGCTTTGGAGTTGGGGCGAGAGTTTGCACGAGATACCAATACGGGGGTGACCGCCATTGTGGATGTGAAAGGGCAGATTAAACAGCAGATTCCGCCATATCAATTTGGCGTGCTGAAAGGTGAGCTACAACCCTATGAAGGTGAAACCTTTTTTGCCAAATGGAAGCAATTGCCGATTCTGTTTATTTTAAGTCTGATTTTTGGTTTTTACTTTGGTGTCCGATTTGTGCTGTTTGAGAAGTTAGGCAGATTATACGGGAAAGGATAGGGGGATATGGGGTCTGGATTCCCGCGCTGGAGCACGAGAAAACGAGAGCAAAATTTTAAAAAAAATGCCAAAATCCCCAGTCCCGCACCTCAAATTAGGCATCGGGACTGGGGATTTTGGCATTTTTGATCGAACTCTAGAAAGTAAAAGCTTCTTTTGGTTCGGCATCGACCAGTGGGGTCATCATGGTTTCAAAAATATCTTCAATATCCCACTCGTCTTGGCTGATGCGCGTATAGAGGCGTGCGGTCATGACAGGGGCTTTACCTGTGACCACGGCTAGCCGACCACCCAGATTTAGCTTTTCCAAATAGCGTTGTGGCACTTCAGCCACAGAACCTGTAAGCATAATGACATCATACTGTTCGCCATCATTCCAGTCTTGAATGGCGTTGCCAATTTGATAATCGATATTGGCAAAGTGTTCAAGGCGTTGTTTGGCGGTCTCTTGCAAATCTTTGTAAAGCTCAACAGTGGTGACTTCTTTAGCAAGGCTGGCCAAAAGGGCTGTGCCGAAACCGCTGCCGGTCCCAATTTCTAGCGCCGTCTCCTCTTCATCTACATCCAAAGCTTGAAGCATCCGTGCTTCCACTTTGGGATGAAGCATATTCTGACCGTGTGGCAAGGGCAGTTCGATATCGGCATACGCCAAGTCGATCTGGCTTTCGTCGACAAAATCATGTCGGGGAATGGAAAGAAACAGATCCAGCACTTTTGGGTCTAGGACATCCCAAGGGCGAATTTGCTGTTCTACCATAAAAAATCTTGCTTGTTCTAAATCCATTCTCATATCCTTGCTAATTATCACACAATCCCGCAATTATACCGAAAACCCCTATGTGATTAAACTGGAACATTAAATAGTGAACCGATATAAGCGGTCACCACCATGGCTGCAGCGCCCCAGAAGCCGACTCGGAGAGCGCCTTTTAGCACACTGGAACCGCCTACCTTGGCAGCAATGCCGCCGAGAGTGGAGAGTAAAAGGACAGCAATCGCTGAGATAACGAAGCTAGATTCTGTTGTCCCCATCTTTTCTAGCGGTAGGGCAATGATGAGAATAACGGGTAGGATGGCACCGATGGAAAAGGAGGCGGCAGAGGCGACGGCGGCTTGAATAGGGTTGGCCGCATTGGTTTCTGTAATGCCGAGTTCATCTCGAGCGTGTGCTTCTAGGGGGTCTTTTTCCATTAGCTGGTTGGCGACTTCTAAGGCTAACTCTTTATTTAAGCCTCTCTCTTCATAAATAAGCGCCAGTTCATCTCGTTCATGTTCCCAGTTGTGTTCAAATTCATAAATTTCTCGTTCAAGGTCAGCTTGCTCACTGTCAGCCTGTGAGCTCACGGAAACATATTCTCCTGCCGCCATGGACATAGCACCTGCCACGGCTGCCGCAACCGCAGCCACGAGGATTTGGTGCGTATCTGCCCCAGAAGCAATGACTCCCGCTACGACACTGGTGGTGGAAATGATGCCGTCATTGGCACCCAGGACGGCGGCTCTTAGCCAGCCCATGCGATGTACAAAGTGTTGCTCAAGGTGAGCGTTGAGTTCTGACTTATCCATAATCGTATCCTTGGTTGAGTGGGGCAGTGGGTTTATTGTACCCAAAAAAAACGGCACAAAACCTAAGGAAGCACTGATTAAATTCCTTGGCTTCTGGACATTTGGTTTAGTTCCCTTCGGGCGGGGCTTTAAGGAGGCATCTTCGTTGTTGGGCTTTTTGGCAAGGGCTAGCCATTACCAGCAAAGCCCGCCTAGAATCTGCCCCCTTAAAGTCCCGCAGAAGCTCAAGCGATTTAATCAGCGCTTTCCTAAATGGTTTGTGCCGCGGTGAGGAGATTAAGTAACAGTTTATTTAATTTCGATGCGTTTTGAAACTTCAGGCTGGTTTGCTTTTGGAATAATGATTTCCAATACGCCGTTGTTATCTTTGGCTTCAATGTGTTCAATATCCACATTCTCAGGC
>JALUXI010000222.1 GCA_027019045.1 Piscirickettsiaceae bacterium
ACTTCTATATAATGTCTCCTGAATTCAACTCATAAGTGCATAATTTCTAATTAAGAACAGCGTCCCAATCATGGATACGAAGTCAAGTCATTAAAGTTCTAGTTTATTTGAACAGCAGTTCCCTGGCATGCGATGTGTGTTGAGTTTAAAAGTAAACTTGAATACCAATATCGATGGTATCGATATTGAGATCTTTTTGGCTGACTAGGTGGGCGTATTCTAGATTGGCGGTCATAGGGGTTTGTCCGAGTCGAACCCTAGTGCCAAGACCGTAAGAGATATCCATGGAGCTTTTTTGGGTTTCATAGAGTAAATTATTTTTGATAGTAATGATTTGGCTTTCGGTTTGGGTGATGCCTACGAGTCCATAGCTATCAAATCCTTTGATATTGAAGAAGCTATGTCGGATATAGCCTCCAAGAAAGCGGTTGATTTTTTGTTTTCCTCTATCTGTTCCGTAGGTGACGGTTTGTTCTGTGCCAAGTATCCCAATGCGTCCTTCAATACTGGTTTCGGGGGTAATATGAGCACCAAGGTGGAGAAGGATTTGGCTGGTATTGGTACTGGAAACACCCGTTATGTTGTAACTGAATAGGCTATAGCTAATGCCATAGTAGTTGGTAAGAGATTTTTTTGACCAGCGGTTTTGAGGTAATGGAGAGGGTGATTTTTGGGTTACAGTAGGGTAGACTTCTATCACTTGCCCTGCATAGAGATAGTTAGATAGAGTCATGAGAATGAAGATGAAGAAAAGCCGTTTCATGTTTCTGTCTTTTATTATTGGGAGTATGATGAGAGTGAAAGCATTATTTATGCCAATGTGACAGTTATTTTGGGGTTGATTAAATTCCTTGACTTGACCACCCTTAACGACCTTTTCAAGCTCAAGCGATTTAATCAGTACTTCCTTATTAGGGTGTGATTTGTGGGAGAGGATGAGTGTGTGAGATTTTGCAGGCAGTTAAAGCGTTACAACAAGATGCAATCATTGCTTATCCTACTGAAGGTGTTTTTGGATTAGGATGTAATCCCTTATCTGAAACGGCAGTGTTAAAATTGTTGAGGTTGAAACAGCGACCTGTAGAGAAGGGGTTGATTTTGGTAGCAAGTACGCTAGAGCAGGTATTTGATTATATTAGTTGGTCTGAGATTTCGTCAAAAACTCAACACATGATGAACCGTCAATGGCCTGGACCCGTGACTTGGGTGGTGCCTGTGACTGAGCAGGTGCCTGCTTGGGTGACAGGCGGGCGAGAGACGGTAGCGATTCGCGTCTCAGCTCATCCTGTGGTGCAATCTTTGTGCGAGGCATTTGAAGGGGCTTTGGTCTCGACCAGTGCAAATCCAATGGGCAGTCCTCCAGCAGAAAACTGTTTGCAGTGTAGAGCTTATTTTGGTGAAGCAGTGGATGCGTGTATTGATGCTCCGCTAGGTCAGCTTAAACATCCTACCCCGATTTTTGATGCCCTCAGTGGTCAACAGTTACGATAAGGAGAAAGTGATGTCAGAAGTGAATATTGAAGCGGTTAAACGCTATCTTTTAGGATTACAACAGGATATTTGTCAGCAATTGGCCACTGAGGATGGTCAGGATTTTATTATCGATGCTTGGGAAAGAGCGCCTGATCAGGGGGAAATGGGACTGACAGGCGGTGGGATTAGCCGTGTGTTGGAAGGCGGAGAGGTGATTGAGAAGGGGGGGGTGAACTTCTCGCATGTTAAAGGAGAAACGCTGCCAGCCTCTGCCACGGCACACCGCCCAGAGTTGGCGGGGCGTTCTTTTCAGGCATTGGGGGTATCGTTGGTCATTCACCCTCGTAATCCTTATGCCCCAACCAGTCATGCCAATGTGCGACTGTTTATTGCAGAAAAGGAGGGGGAAGATCCTGTTTGGTGGTTTGGTGGCGGGTTTGATTTAACACCTTATTATCCATTTGATGATGATGTGCTGTTCTGGCATTTGGAAGCGAAGGCGGCGTGTGAGCCTTTTGGTGAAGAGATTTATCCCAAATATAAGCAGTGGTGCGATGAGTATTTTTATCTCAAGCACCGTAAAGAGACGCGTGGAGTCGGTGGACTCTTTTTTGATGATTTGAATGAACAGACGCACGGCTGGGATTTTGATCGCTGTTTTGCCTTTATGCAGTCGGTCGGGGATCACTATATCCAGGCGTACCGTCCGATTTTAGGGCGACGGAAAGATACGCCCTATGGCGAACGACAGCGAGACTTTCAGCTCTATCGTCGTGGGCGTTATGCAGAATTTAATTTGGCCTTTGACCGTGGCACCATCTTTGGTTTGCAGACAGGTGGGCGGACTGAGTCGATTTTAATGTCGATGCCACCGATTGCCACTTGGAAATATAACTACCATCCTGAACCAGGGACAGAAGAAGCAATACTGTATGAGTATCTAAAACCTCGTGACTGGTTGGCGGAGTTGGCTTAAGCGATGGATGCGGTTCGACTGGATAAATGGTTGTGGGCAGCACGGTTTTTTAAAACCCGTGGCGTGGCGACTGAGGCGATAAAAGGCGGCAAGGTGAGCTTAAATGGTCAGAAACCCAAGCCGTCAAAAACCGTTAAAGTTGGCGATGTATTGGAGGTGACGCAAGCGCATCGTAAAGTCAGCATCACCGTGTTGGCTCTGTCCGACCGTAGAGGCAATGCAGAAACAGCAGAGCAGCTATACCGTTTGGATGAAGAGCAGCTTAATCAAAGAAAGCCCAGTCCCGAGATGGCCTTGGCAGGCTATCGTGAAAAGGGCAAAGGGCGCCCAACTAAACGAGAACGCCGTCAGTTAGAGAGATATTTTTAGGTTTTAACTATGACTATGATGGATACAAATTTTCTACCCAAGGTTTCAGAGGATGTGCTGAAGCATTTTTTTAATGCGCTCTATTTTAAGCGAGGTCAGCAGCTTTATTTAAAGGGGGCATCTAAAATTGATCATGTGTTGCCTATTTCGGATGAAATGGTTCTTGTAGCGGCACGCACTAAGGGAACAATTGAAAATGAATACGATCAAGATTTGGTGATCGAGATAGAACATCAACAAGTTGTGGGCGTGAGAGGAGGGTGTAGTTGTCCAGTAGGGGAAAACTGTAAACATGTGATTTCGGCTTGTTTAACCCTGTTTAAGGGCGTGGATGAGTCGTCTCATAAGTCGTTTGATCGGTTCTATTTGCAGGGGGCGTTAGAGAGAGTATATCGATTATTGCCAGAGGTGTATACGGAAAATCAACCGCATTATGACCATCTTTTTGTCTTATCGTCTGATAAAGTGGAGGCGGACCCGCTGGGGGTTGTTCACAATATTAGTTATCATGATTTTAAAGTGATAGAACGGGGCTTGACTCAAAGAGGACGAGAGCGCAAGCCTAAAGTCATTCAACCTTACCTATTTGAAAGGCATGCTTTCCATCACCATGAGGCTTTGCCGCAAAACGCTTTTTTGGGTGAAAATGTAGAGATGTTGGCTCCTTACGGTAGTCGGGGCTTGTTGGCGGTTCAATACAAATTTCTCGCATTGAAAAACTTGATTGACTTTAAGCGGTTTTATATTGATAGTCATACGACACCTGCTCAATGGTTAAATGAACCTGTTTCAGTGCCTTTAGAAGTCAACTTAGAGGCTGAACGCCCTTTTTATTGTCAGATTCCAGAGGGATGTCTGCTGCTGATGACCCAACCTGCATTGTTGGTGGATGTGGAGCAGAATTGTGTGAGGCAGGCGAACTTGCCTGTGATTGCGCCTGTTTTTTCGGAGGCAATACGCTTTGAAAGCAACCATCTTGATATGGTTGATGGGTTTTACCAAGTGCTCAAAGAGGCACAGCAGCTTTTACCGCAAACGCCATCAATTGCCTTGCCGAACATCCAAGCACTAGAGATGGAAACGATCGCACCTGAACCTGTTGCGGTGATAGAACAATTCCATCATACAAACCATCAATTCCAGTTAGGGTTTCAATATGATCAGTGGATTGTTGAGGGAGGGAGTGAATCGCCATTTAGGGCGGTGGACAGAGAGGGGCATCGCTTTTTGGTGCATACTGATACGGAGAAAGAGGCTGCATTGTTGGCTCAATTACCCAGTTATTTGCATCGTTTAGCGATGCATTCTGGGAGCCAAATTTGGGGGCTATCCAATTTTGTTGAATCCAATCCCGCACAATGGTATCAGTTTATCTATGAGGTGGTCCCTAAGTTGCAAGCACAGGGGTGGATTGTGCGGTTGGATGAAGCCGATTATCCAGAACCTATGGTGGTGGATAAAATTGAGCTGGAGGCTAGAACAGTCAATCAGGGCGCGGTGATTGATTTTAAAGCTAAACAGGGGGGTAAAAGTTTGCCTGCGATGGAGGCGTTGACCCAAATTATTGAGCAGTATGATCCAGCGAATCTGCCTGAAAAAATTTTTGTATCTGACCCCGTTAGTGAATCGGTTATGCTGTTTGAACGGGAGCAGGTGCAGCCCATTTTGGAGACTTTATTGCAGTTGGGGATGCGAGAAGCTTCTGATAAACACTTAAGGGTTGAACCCTTTGAAGCTCACCTGATTACAGGGCTTGATAATCAAAAGATTCAGTGGAAGGGGAGTAAAGCTGTTTTAAAGCTGGCAAACAAGCTTAAAGATTTTAAAGGTATTCAGGCGGTTAAGCCCCCCAAATCGTTTAAAGCCACCCTGAGGGATTATCAGCAGTATGGCTTAAATTGGCTGAATTTTCTTTATGAACACCAGTTTAATGGTATTTTGGCTGATGATATGGGGCTAGGTAAAACGCTCCAAACACTCTGTTGGTTGTTGTTACTCAAACAGCAAAAACGCTTAAAAAGTCCAGCATTGATAGTTGTTCCCACCTCCTTGATTGGGAACTGGCGAAGTGAGGCTGCTAAGTTTGCACCTGATTTAAAGCTGTTGGTGTTGCAAGGAAAAGAGAGATTTTCTCTCTTTGAGCAGATTCCGCAAGTAGATGTGGTGCTGACAAGTTATCCACTCATTGCCAAAGATCGAGAAACCTTAGCCAAACAACCTTTTCATGTACTGATTTTGGATGAAGCTCAAAAGATAAAAAACCCTAAAACCAAGCTTTATCAAGCGTTGCAGGATTTGCAGAGTGAGCATCGGCTCTGTTTGTCGGGGACACCGATAGAAAATCATTTAGGCGAACTTTGGTCATTGTTTAACTTTCTTATGCCTGGCTTTTTGGGCAATCTGCCGCAATTTAAAAAGCGGTATCAAACACCCATTGAGAAGCAGCATGATGTGAGTGTGCAAGCTGCGCTGAATCAACGCATTGCGCCTTTTATTTTGCGGCGTACCAAGTCGGAGGTGGTCACCGAGCTACCTGACAAAACTGAGATTATCAAGGTGACAGAATTTGACTCTGCGCAGGCGAAGCTCTATGAAGGGGTTCGCTTAACGATGGAGAAAAAAGTGCGTGAAGCGGTGGCTAAAAAAGGGCTGAATCAGTCACAAATTATGATTCTCGATGCCTTGCTCAAATTAAGACAAGTGTGTTGTGATCCGAGCTTGGTTAAGCTGGATACCGCGAAAAAGGTGAAATCTTCTGCCAAAATGGAGCTGTTGATGGAGTTGCTTCCCGAATTGATTGAGGCGGGACATAAAATTATCCTCTTTTCACAATTTGCGAGCATGCTGAAAATCATCGGTGAGACACTTGAGCAGCATAAGATACGCTACAGTAAGCTGACAGGACAGACGCGTCATCGAGAAGAGGTGATTAACCAATTTAAAAATGGCGAGGTGGATGTTTTTTTGATCAGTTTAAAAGCGGGCGGGGTAGGTCTTAATTTGACTGAAGCAGATACCATTATTCATTATGACCCATGGTGGAATCCAGCGGTTGAAGAGCAAGCCACAGATCGAGCTTATCGGATAGGTCAAGACAAAGAGGTGTTTGTGTATAAACTCATTGTCGCCAATACCATCGAAGAGAAAATTTTGCAGCTGCAGGAACAGAAAAAATCTTTACAACAACAGATTTTAAAATCTGATGAAGCTGGCAAGCTGGAGAAGTTAACAGGAGAGGCACTGCTCAATCTTTTAACAGAGCCGAGTTAAGGGTTTGTTTTATCCGTGCTAGCTTGTTCAAAGGATTCTTTGAGTAAGCATTGCCGCAAAATCTCATCGATCTCTTCAGTTTGGCGGTAGCCTTCAAATAGAATTTTGCCGTTTAAGGTCATGGCAGGTGTTTTGCCAATGCCTGCTTCGACTATTTTCATGAGATCAGAGATCTTATGAATCTTTAATCGAGCGGGGAGTTGACGGCTACCGCATTTCAGTCGGCGACCGAGCTTTTCTAATTCCAATGCATCTCCATAGAGTGTCACTTCTAAAAGTGGCAGTGCATCATCTTCAGCATTGATGATTTCATTTTCGGTCAATGGACCGCATACAGATTCAGTCATCATGATTTCCCCAAAAGTATGATTGACGATTATTTATAAAAAAGCCAGCATCATGCTGGCTTTTTTGGGATGAAGTTGTATCCAAACTGTAACGGCTCAGATGGCTCCTGAAATTGACGAATTTCAGGGGTGAGCTGAGTCGTGACTCAAAACTTAGCTGTTTTTAGCGGCTAATGCTGCACGCTTTTTCTCAACCAAGTTGTGGATGATTGGTGACATCATCAAGTCCATTGCAAGCGTCATGTGTTCACCGCCATAGACCAAAGTTTCAGGATTCTGTAACCATGCACCTGGAATCTTTTCCTTGATCTCTTCAAGGTTGATATCTTGGTGACGCACATGGGTGACGACTAATGAATCTTCAGGTTTAGGTCCCATCGGTGCAACTTCTGATTCGGTGGAGAATGGGTCAGAAGTGTCCACTAAAGGCACACGGTGGAAGTTGATGTGTGTACGGTGGAACTGAGGTACGATGTATTCAATGTAATCATCCATGCGTTCCATAATGGTGTCACGAACCTGCTCAACCGTATAAGGACGCTCTGTGGTGTCACGGTAGATTTTCTGCATCCATTCGATATTGACCACTGGGGCGACGCCAATCCCTAAATCAACATATTGGGCAACATCATACTTTGGCATACCAGGCTTATCATGTTTCACACGACGCACCATGCCGTGAAGCCCTTCGTAGAAAAGGATGTCAGTCCCTTCAGGTAGATCTTCCCAAGGGGTGAATTCTCCCGATTTGAAGGTTTGTCCTAAACGCTGGCTGTGTAATTCGGCTTCTTCATCAGAGTGAATATAATAGCGGCGTTTGCCTGTCCCTGTTTCACGATATTGTTTGAATAGCTCTTCTAATTTTTTGAATTCGTTGGCATACTCTGAGAAGTGAGTAAGCGCACGACCACCATTTTTCTTGCTTTCAGCGACTTTCTCTTTCATGGTCGCACGGTCATATTTATGGAAGCTATCGCCTTCAATAATGGCGACATTGAGGTTTTCACGATCAAAAATCTTTTCAACAGCGCGTTTAACGAATGAAGTCCCTGCGCCTGAAGAACCTGTGACGGTTACGATGGGGTGTTGTACTGACATAAAAGTCTCCTTTCACCGCATTTTGCCGCAAAAAACGGCAAAAATGCTAAATTTCCCAGTCCTGCTTGGCTTTTGAGTCGGCAGGACTGGGAATTTTGGGGTTAAAAATTAAAAATAGTGGATAATTTGGGTTATTTAAAACGATTTTGGGTTATTTTTCAATTAAACATCTAAGTTCTCGACTTGCAGGGCATTCTGCTCGATAAAGTCTCGTCGTGGTTCAACTTCATCGCCCATTAGAGTGGTGAAGACGAGATCGGCTCTTACGGCATCATCCACCGTGACTTGTAAGAGACGACGACTTTCAGGATTCATGGTGGTTTCCCACAATTGGTCGGGGTTCATCTCCCCGAGACCTTTATAGCGCTGAATCGCTTGTCCCCGTTTGGCTTCACTGAGTAACCAGTCTAACGCTTCTTTAAAATGGATGACAGGCTGAGTTTTTTCGCCTCTTTGAATGTAGGCGCTACTGTCAAGTAAGCCTGTTAGCTCATTGCTGAGTTCGGCAATTTTTTGATATTCTGCCGATCTAAAAAAGTCTGCATCATAGACTCGACTGCTGAGCGTACCATGTTCTCGCTGTTGTAGGCGGAGTTGATATTGTGCCTCTTCGGCATCACTCGGTTCAATGCTGAGTTCAAATTCGATTTTTTGCAACTCACCTAAAGCGCTTAGTCTTTGCAAAGCATCGGCTCGCCAGATTTCTAGGGCGGCAGGGTCATTGAGCATATCAAGCGTGACCACTGGTAAGTCGTTGAGTAAATTCAGGAAAATTTCATTGTAGCGACGGCTGAGGCGACCAATAATGCGTTGTACTTGCAGATAGTCTTTCGCCAATTTTTCCAAAGCCGCTTCTTTAATGGCAGGCCCTTCTTTCGCTACCCATAGAGCGGCACCGTCCAGTGCGGACTGTAGGAGATAATTTTCTAGCTCGGCATCATCTTTAAGATAGGCTTCTTGCTTGCCTTTTTTCACTTTATAAAGCGGTGGCTGGGCAATATAGATGTAGCCTCGTTCAATCAGTTCTGGCATTTGACGATAGAAGAAGGTCAAAAGCAGGGTACGAATGTGAGAGCCATCCACATCGGCATCGGTCATGATAATAATGCGGTGATATCGTAATTTATCTGGGTTGTACTCTTCATGTCCAATCCCACAGCCGAGAGCAGTAATCAGGGTGCCGACTTCGGCAGAGCTGATCATCTTGTCAAAACGGGCTTTCTCCACA
>JALUXI010000223.1 GCA_027019045.1 Piscirickettsiaceae bacterium
CCTTTCACTGAGTTTGTAGCGTGCTACATTATCAAACATTTTTAGCTATTTAAGCAGTTCAAATAGCTAAAAAAGCTCTCAAACTTTTTTACTGGATAAATAGGCAGAGCAACATTATGTCACTCTGCCAAGGCAATCAACTTAGCTATAAATTACTTATGAGCTGGTGCTGATTGCTTAGGTGGTTGCTGAGCAGGAGGCGCTGGGGGTGCAGGATAAGGTTGATAAGCCTGTCCTTGTGGCGCTGGATAGTATGGACGTGGTGGTGGCGCATAGTATGGACGAGGCGCACCATAATAACCACCATTGTAACCATTATAGCCATTGTATCCATTATAGTAGTTACCACGATAGTCGCCACGGTAATCACCTTTATAATCACCGCGATAATCAGAATCACCTTTACCTTCCATATCGGTATCAGCATCTGCACTGAAGCCCATATTGAACTTACCATGACCTTTACCGTGTCCTTTACCAGAGCCATGCCCTTCACCACGGCCATTACCATTGCCGTTATAGTTTCCATAGCCATTTCCGTAGCCATTACCATAACCATTGTTATAGCCATTGCTGTTCCATGGACCATCGAACCAATCCGCAGAAGCTGCTTGAGAAGCCGCCATTGCAGCAGAAACCATTGTCGCTAGTACAAGTTTCTTCATTTTATTACTCCTTAGTTTTACAGTTAAAGCTTTATGGTCACTTGAACACATAAAGTACTTCCATTCTCAAGTTAGAGCCTTGAGGTGCTCATCAATGTCCATTTGGGACACTTGAATTCTGTTTACCATCCAAATGATGGGAAACTCATGCTTGGCATATCCATTTCAGGCATATCAAAGCTGGGCATATCCCAATTTCCCCAATCACCGCCATTTTTTCCAACAAAAGGTATTTTGTCCCATGGATTACGATTATATTCTCTCCGGTTACGAGGAGGAGCATAATAACCATTGGGGTAACCATAATAACCATAAACTGGATACCCTCCTCTATAGCCATAGGCTGGAGGATAAACCCCTCTTGATCGAGAGGTAGCATATGGAGAAGGGATATTTGTATAAGGCGACCGTACCGGATTCTGTTGGTAATAACCTTTAGGCAAAGTAGGTTGTGACGACTCTACACTAGGTGATTTTAACCACTGTGGGGTGCGCTGTGTATTATGGTAAGCCTGTTCATCCTGTGGCCAAACAACTGCTTGTGCACTACTGGCAAAAAACAGACTACTTAATACAAACATTGTTCCTTTATGAAATATTCTCATTTCACTCATCCTCTAAATTTTTTAATCTAATACCGCGTTTTTTCTTGCGTGAAGCTTTTTTAGGTTTCACATGTTCTTCACTATTGACTGCTGATTCATTTGATAACTGAGCCTTTTCTTTTGGGTTTAAAACACTAACCGCTTCAGCTGTTTCCTCCTGCTTTGCTTCCTCGGTTTCTACAAGTTTTTCATTCTCGTTCTTTTGCTCCAACTGTTCATCTTGAACAGTTTCTGTAATGGGGGGCTGATGAACCACACTTTTTGTTATTTGAGTTGTGGACTCAGCCGTTAACGCCTCCTCTGACGCTTCTGGTTTTTCAGGTAACGCGGAAGGTTCCGTTCCTTCTACTAAAGTGGTTTCTGGTTGCTTTTCAGTCTTAAAATACCTATCCAACCCTTTTCTATGAATGCTATGGTAAGGATCTATAACGGTTTTAACGAAATCAATCGATTTCCTAAAGGCTGCTCTAGCCTCTTCTTTTAGGGGTTTTTCTTCAGCAACATCACATCCCGGAATAGGACGCCCTTTGCCATCCACCCCGCCTGGACAAAATGCAGCTCTAGCACTGACACAACCAAGAGGAATCACTACGAGCGTCAAAAGGGTAGCGACCAAAATACCAAAAATGAGAGAAACCGCCATCCCTTGGAAAATAGGGTCAAATAGAATCACACTAGATCCTAAAACCAATGCAATAGCGGTAATCATAATTGGGCGCGTTCTCGCCTTACAAGCAAAAATCACCGCATCCGTTACTAGCATCCCTTTTGCAATCTCTTGACGAGAGAAGTCTACCAACAGAATTGAGTTTCGGACGATAATCCCTGCTAAGGCAATGAAGCCAATCATGGAGGTCGCTGTAAACTCTGCACCTAACAACCAATGCCCAGGCGCAATACCAATGATGGTCAGCGGAATAGGTGCCATCACAATCAATGGAATTAAGAAATTTTTGAATTCCCAAACCACCAACATATAGATCACAAGCAGTGCCACACCGAAGGCTATTCCCATGTCACGGAAAGTTTCATAAGTGACCGTCCACTCTCCCGCCCACTTAAATCCTTTTTCAGTCAAACCATCAGGGCGGTAAACAAAATTTCCTTTTAGCCCCTTCATTTCGGGATCTTTATCTATCAATTTTTGTATATTAAGCATGCCATAAATTGGCGCTCCCAATCGTCCTTGACCCGTTCCCACAACATACTCAACAGGCTTCAAATCCTTATGATAAATGCGTTCCTGTTGTCTTTCTAAAACAAAACGACCTAATTCATTTAAAGGCACCGTATGACCTAATACCGAAGGTACGGGAATTTGTCCAATTCTTGCAAACTCAGGACGAATCGACTGAGGTGCATTGATCACAATATAAGTTGGCTCTCCACGCTTAAAACCCTGCTTAACATCCCCTAAAGGATACTCACCCATCGCCATTGCCACAGTCTGGTTAATAGTTTGCACACTAATACCACTCTCCATCGCTTTCTGCTTATCGATGACAAAACGCCAAGTATCATGAGGGGCAGCCATTAAATTATCCACATCAACAACATCTGGGACTTTATCAAAAATTTCAGTCAACTTGGTCGCCAACTCTTTACGGGATTGTGCATTTGGTCCATACACTTCAGCAACAATAGATTGAAGAACCGGTGGACCAGGTGGCATTTCAACTACTTGAATTCTTGCACCATTTGCACGAGCAATTTTATTTAAAATCGGACGAATACTCTCAGCAATCTGATGGCTTGTACGGTCACGATCATGTTTTTCGACTAAATGTACCTGAATATCAGCATCCCATGGAAACTGACGCAAATAATAATGACGAACCAGACCATTGAAATCGAAAGGTGCAGCTGTTCCTGCATAGCTCTCCATTTGCGTAATTTCTGGCACACTCTTTTGCAAAGCCTTCACTAATTGAAGTGTTAAATTTTGAGTGACAGTCAAATCCGTTCCTTCAGGATAATTCACAATCACACTAAAATCTGGCTTATTATCATAAGGAAGCAACTTTACGGGAACCATTGTGCTATACACCAAGTAAACAGCAATACTAAAAGCTGCAATAATACCTATTAGAAAGCTCCATCCTTTGGTTTTTTCAACCACCAAGCTACCAATCAATTTTCTAAAAAATCCCTCTAATTGCTCACTCTGTCTATGCTCCTTTTCTTCAGCTTTTTGTAATTGCTTCATTGTTGGTTTTAACCGTTGTGCCAACCAAGGCGTAAAGGCAAAGGCGGCAAATAGAGAAATAATCATCGCTACCGAACCTAAAGCTGGAATCGGCGCCATATAAGGCCCCATCATCCCACTGACAAAAGCCATTGGCATCAGAGCCGCAATCACCGCCAAGGTTGCGATAATAGTCGGATTCCCTACTTCAGAGACAGCTTCAATCGTAATTTTTGAATCCGTTCTATTTGCCAATAACCATCGACGATAGATATTCTCCAAGACCACAACCGCATCATCTACTAAAATACCAATAGAGAAAATTAAAGCAAACAGTGAAACACGATCAATTGTAAAGCCCATCATCCAGGCAGAAAACACTGTTGTTAGAATAACAATCGGAATCACAATAGCCACTACCGCTGCAGCACGCCATCCTAAAAAGAGCCAAATTAACAGTGTTACCGAACCTGTCGCAACAAACAACTTAAAAATAAGCTCATTGACCTTATCATTTGCAGACTTCCCATAATCTCGACTGATAGAAACATGGACATCATCAGGAATAAGTACACCTTTTAAACGATTCACTCGCTCAATCGCATCACGGGCAACCGTTACGCCATTAGAACCTGGCTTTTTAGCCAGTGCTACTGTAACCGCAGTCTCTCCATCCAAAGCTGTCTCTTTACCATGATAACCAGCCGCCGTATAATGTGAGACAACGCTACGAGGATCACGCCCCTCCTCTTTAACAGTAGCAATATCCCTCAGAAAAACAGGCGCATTATCATGAACCCCAACAATCAAGTCCATCACATCTTCTGCAGATTTTAAATAGTCCCCAGTATAGACCTTATAAAACTGTTGCCAAGCTGAGAAACTACCCGCTGGATTTTCGCTGTTAGCGGCTTGAATCGTCCTACCTACTTGAATCAATGGAATGTTATAACTAGCCAACTTTTCAGGATCGATCTCAATTTTGACCTCTAAAGGCTCACCTCCTACAACAAAGCCTTGAGCTGCATTTTTAATTCCCCCTAATTCTTGCAAAACATCAAATCCTAAAAGTCGTAATTGATCTGAAGCCAGTTTATTAGAAGAGAGCGTAAAAGTCACAACTGGAACATCATCCGCTCCTTTAGGCTTTACAATGGGTTGTAAAACCCCTTTGGGCATCTTATCCATATTAGAAGACAGCTTGTTATACACATTAACCAGTGACTTCTCCATATTCTCACCCACTTTAAATTGGGCAGTTACAATGGCTTGTCCTCGTTCTGACACGGAATAGACATGGTCCATCCCCTTAATCTCTTTTAAAAGCCTTTCTAGCGGCTCTGACACCAAGGCTTCGACCTGTTTACTGGAAGCACCTGGGTACTGAATCATAATATCTACCATAGGAACTGAAATTTGAGGATCCTCTTGGCGAGGTGTCATCAGAATCCCCAGAATGCCAATAAAGATACCCGCAATCAATAAGAGAGGCGTTATAGGGGAATTGATATAACTTCTGGCTACCCCCCCAGCAACATCATGTTTCGATTCGTATTGAACAGTCTGCTTTGTATGTTTCTTCATATTAGTTTCTCTAAATTGCTTAATGGAATATTGCTCAATATCACTCTTCTTTGTAACTACTCAGTTAACACCGTAACTGCTCAGATTGCCCCTGAAATTCGTCAATTCAAGGCAGAAAATGTGAGTTTACAAGTCGTAAATGGCCATTTTCCAACGCAGAAGTGTCGGATTTCAGGGGTGAGCTGAGTAGTTACTCTTCTTTTTGAACTAAACGCTCCGGCAATAACTTTCCATCTTCTAGCTTCATTCCAGACACAATATTTTCTGGCGGATTCACCACCACATGTTCACCCGCCTTCAATCCAGCTAAGACAATGTTGTATCCATTTTGTGCATACTTACCTAAGCGAACCACATTCATATGCACTTTTTTTGTTTGAGGATCGACAACATAAACCGCTGGTAAACTACCTAGTTTACGAATTGCTGTTTCAGGCACAACAGGAAAATGAAGATTCTGTGAAGCTGCATTTTTGACTTGCACCTCTGCATACATACCAGGGGCTGCATGTGCACCTAAAGGTAAATCAAACTTCACTTTAACCGTATGTTGCAATGCATCCGCAATAGGAAAAACTTGCGCCACCCTAACTTGAATAGGAGGCTGATTATCGACTCTCGCCATAAATATGGCACCTTTTCGAATACCTTGCATAAGATTGACTGGGATATTCACCTCAACCGTTAAATGTTTACTTTTGGCAAAGACCAACAATGGCTTTCCTGGCATCACTACATCGCCAGCCTCAATCATTTTTTGGACAATAATGCCATCAAAGGGTGCTCGACTCTTAGTATGGGTAAGTTGAATATCAATTTCTGCAATTCGAGCTTTAGCTCGCTCCATATTTGCAATAGCTTGCTTAACTTGTGTCATCACAGCAGCTAAATTAGCTCGATTCTCTGCATCTTTGTCCCCGATTCCAATTGTGTCAGAAAAAGGCCGAGTAAACATTTGATCCATCATGTTGGGCAAAGCCATTCCAGGCATAGGTTGCTCAGATTTAGGGCTCCACAATTCACGGTTATACTGAGCAACAGCATTTTGATAGGCTGCCATCGCACTTTGAAAGTCTGCCATCGCAGCTGCTCGTCGTGCCAACAATACCTTATCATCAGTCGATACCAGCAACTCCCCAGCTTTAAAACGATCTCCTTCTACACCGGCCAAAAAATTAACTTCTCCACCAACCTGTGCTGAAATAGTGACTTTTTTAAACGGAATAACGGTTCCACCCAAGCTGACATATCGATCATACACTGCCGTTCCCACTGTTTCGACCTGAACAGAGGCCTGTGCCACCTGAAACACGCCCCCCCACAAAATACTCCCGAGTGCAAAGATTTTAATTGAGCGTTGAAGAACTGGTAATTTCATGTAGCAATCTCCATTATTTTTAGGGACAGGTCAAACCAAAATGTCCGAAGAATTCCATGTCCTGACTACGAGAAATAAAGATAAAGCTTTTAACGCAAAAAAGATAAACAAAAAAACTTATGAGGGATAAATAAAAATTATGAGGAAGCAAGAAGGACAGAAAACAATATATAAGCAATTGATTTTATTAGAATATAATAAAATTATTATATTATAAAATTATGTAATTGTATTTATTTATATCAACTAACCAGTAGCGTTTATATCACAAACCCCTAATATAGTGAACAATGCCTTATCCATAGCTACTCAAGTAAAAATTGGTTGAAACGATCCACAAGAATTGTCGACTACCATCTTAATTTGTAACTACTCAGTTGATACTGTAACTGGTCAGATTGCCCCTGAAATTCGTCAATTCCAAGCGGAAGATATGAGTTTACAAGTCGTAAATAACTATTTTCCAACGCTGAAGTGGCGGTTTTCAAGGAGGAGCTGAGTAATTATCTTGAGAGCTTTGCACGAGATGGCAACATGGATAAAAAAGGCTAAAATTCCCCGTCGTTGAAAAACTTGGCAATAGCTAGGATTCGAGAAATTTTATCTCTTTTTTCTCTCGCGTCCCACTCGTGTAAAGCTCTCACCTTAATTTTAGGAAGTACGGAGGTACTGATTAAATCACTTAGCTCTTGGGTAAACCAGTCCTTCAGAATAGAGACACCTTTTTGCAGGGGAAATCAATGCAGTATGGGCGGCAAATAAAACAGATGCTGGGCATTTTATCCCTTTAGCAGTTTAATCAGCACTTCCTTAGAAAGCGGCTAAACATCCGCCCCCAACACAAAAATCCAAGGGATAAAAAAACCCACACCCTCAATAAGAAGGTATGGGTTGTTATCCAAACACCACCAATATAAAAGGTGGTTTATAAGACGCTTTATCTCACGAATCAACTCATTTCTGAATCTGAGAAGTCGTGATTACTTATCCCCCTTCAAACGGGAGATACCAAGCATCTTCATAATATATTTCTGATAAATTGGTTCAGAATTCCCTGACTTCATATTACGAATGAAGTATTTCTCAAATGCAATCTTAGCCAAGTGAACCCACTTTCCTTTTTTTGCCCATGTTAGGTTACGAGGTGGAATCTGAGGCAAGGCAACAAATGCTGCTCCAGTATCCCCCATATCTGCTAGACAAATTGTATTCCAAGTTGGCTCAGCATCAGGCTCTTTACCTTCAAGATTCGCTTCAATGTTATGACAAATAGCGGTAACCATTGACTCGATCATCAAACCAGTCTTAGGTGTCCCTACCGGTACAGGTGTCGCTTCAACAGGTGGAATCGCAATCCCCACACCCAAGGCATAAATATTATGGTATGTTGGGTTACGGCTGTATTGATCCACTTTGACAAAACCACGAGGGTTCACTAATGGCCCCCCCATATTGTCTGGTTGCACCAAGTCTTGTAAGAATTGAGAGCCTTTAAAAGCTGGCAACATCATGCTGTATTTAAATGGCAATTCGTGTGTATTGATTACTTCACCTTGCATATTATGCTCTTTTACATACATTTTGCCATCTTCAATTTTCTCAACGGCAGCATTACAAATCCACTTAATATGGCGGTTACGCATTTCAGACTCAAGCAGACCGTTAGAGTCACCCACCCCACCTAGACCAAGGTGACCAATATAAGGCTCAGAGGTTACAAAAGTCATCGGGACTTGTGCACGCAATTTACGCTTACGCAAATCCGTATCCATAATCATCGCAAATTCATAAGCAGGACCATAGCAAGAAGCCCCTTGAACAGCAC
Source organism: Piscirickettsiaceae bacterium (assembly GCA_027019045.1). Taxonomy (GTDB): domain Bacteria; phylum Pseudomonadota; class Gammaproteobacteria; order Thiomicrospirales; family Thiomicrospiraceae; genus JALUXI01. The sequence continues at coordinate 8,243 of JALUXI010000223.1, forward strand.
CTACAATAATAGGTCCTGGGTTTTCGCAAAATTCTTCCCACTGCTCATGTGCCTCTGCTGCATGAGGTGTTGTACAAACAGAAACGGTATTTCCACCTTGGCTTTTAGGACCAAAGCCTTCTACTTCATGGAATGCTAAGGTCGGCCCTGTTGCCAAAACCAAATAGTCATATTCCATTTCAGAACCATTGCTCAAAGTTAACTTATTGTTATCTGGATCTAAAGCAGTAACCGTTTCATGATAAAACTCAATCCCTTTTCGAGTAAGATGTGGCTCCAATTTAAAAGAGATATCTTCTGGTTTACGCCACCCTACAGCGACCCAAGGGTTTGATGGAACGAAGGTAAATTCTTCATAAGCATTTACAACTTTAATAGTATGCTCTTTACCAAGATGCTTACGAATATCATAAGCCATGGGAAGACCACCCGTACTGGATCCTACAACGACGATTGTTGCCATTTATTTTGCTCCTCTGAAAGTTCAGAATGATTACACTTGCGCTTATCGAAAATTTCGACAAACCTACCTACTGTCTTCATGCACTGGACAAAAGAATTTTATCCAGCCCCATTGAATTTGATTTATATGATGAACCGAAAGCGACAAAAAGAGAAATTTATATTCTTTATATCAGGTCATAAAAAAAAGTCATATAATTATATTATGATTTGCTTATAATTATTGCAGGCACCCAATTCAATACCACCCATGTCATCACTAACAAAGAAGAGATTACCATAAAACTCTCTTTTTGAATCAATATGTTATCACTAAATAACAACACTCCCACTCCAACAATCAATAAAATACTCGTCACCCAAATGGGGCGCCCAATACTGACTAAAGTAAAGCGAATCGCCTGTTCAGGTTGCTGAAAAAACCCTCTCTTTGCCCGCAAATAACGCACAAAAAAATGGATACCATCGTCAACAATCAACCCCAAAGGCACCACTAACATCCAAGCCTGAAGTGTCTCATCCTGCCACAATATCCAAATAGTCGCCACAATAACAATACTATACATCCCTAAGACCATATTTAACAAAGCGTACCACACACTTTTCCATACAATGGCAAGCAAGAGCGTCAAGCCAAAAAATACGCCTAACAATTGGTGCCAAACCTCCTGCCCATGCAAGCGAGGCAGAATCCACCATAAAGCTACACCACCCAACAGCATCCCTATACCAAAAATGAAACGACTTATTCTAGGATGCAACTTTAAAAAATTCACTACACCACCTAAACCATGGCGATCTTTCGGCTCCCCAACACGACATTCAATCAGCCAATTCAATAAAATCCACGGCAACCATGAACCACTGACCCAAAGGCTAAATAACGCTCCCAGTCCCACTATCCATGCCATTTCTCTCAAAGAAGGTTCAAACCAAGCTGCCACAATAAAGCTCACTGCGGTGGTCACATTGGACAAAACCACAGGTTGAAAATTCAGTTGCAACGCTTCTGACAAGGCATCATGTTGAAACTGCCCTCTCGCCATCTCTCGGTGTAACCCAGTCAACAGATGCACTAAATTACTTATCAGCATCGTCACCACCACCAAGAAAGCTAATGAGGCCAACCCATCTTTGCCCTCAAGCGGCATCCCTAGCCAACCCAAAGCGCCTGTCACCATCAATAAAATACCAAACGAAAATAACAACATCAGCAAAGCAGTTTTAATCGACTGCATCAACCAAGCCGCCACCAAGCTCATCGCCAATAAACTCAACCCCAGCAATCCCATCTGCATAAAGTCATGCATAGAAAAATAAACATTTCCCAGCAGCACACCTAAAGTCACCCCTGAAAACACCCCCAAAGCAAATAAACGGTTGTGCAGTAGCCACACCACCCAATGAAAAGCCCACTGATTCTGCATACCCTTTCCTCATTCTTGTAAAATATGTCGCTATATTCTAAACAAACCTATAAAACAATGCAGAAAACCCCCATTACCCAACTCAATCAAATCCCACTCAAAGGTCACAAATCCATCTGGTCTCCGCTTAATTTAAGTGAAAAAGCTTTCACGATTGCTGAAAAATCTTCAAAAAACCCAGTCCCGATCGTGATTTTGGTGGAAAACAGCACGCTCGCAGCACAACTTGAAGAAGCCATTCACTTTTTTTCCCCTGATGTCCCCATTCACCATTTTCCTGAGTGGGAAACCCTCCCCTATGATCAATTCTCCCCTCACCAAGACATCATCTCCGAACGCCTCAAGACCCTCTACCAACTCCCAAAATGGCAGCAAGGCGTTTTAATTCTGCCCGTTCCAACACTCATTCAACGCGTCGCCCCTTTTGACTATATTCAACAAAACACCTTCCTCCTCAAAGTGGGCGACACCCTTGATGTGCAGCAACTGACCGACAACCTGCAACAAGGTGGCTATCAAAGAGTCAGCCAAGTTACTGAACATGGTGAGTTTGCCATTCGTGGGGCGATTATCGATCTCTTTCCGATGGGCAGTGATGCCCCCTATCGACTCGATCTTTTTGATGATGAAGTCGAAACCATTCGCCAATTTGACCCCGAAACCCAAAGATCCACCAAGCAACTGCAACAAATAGAACTCCTGCCTGCCAAAGAGTACCCATTAGATGAAACAGGCATTGCCCGTTTTCGCACGCAATTCCGCACCCTTTTTGGCGAAGCGGCTCAAAACAGTACCCTCTATCAATCGGTCAGTAAACAGCAAACGCAAAGTGGCTTAGAGTACTACCTCCCTCTCTTCCACGAAGAGACCGCCACCCTCTTTGATTACCTTCCCGACAATGCCCTCTTCTTTGAAATCGATCAAGCCTTAGAAGCGATTGAAACCACTTGGAAAGATTACCAAGAGCGATACGACATCGCCCAACACAACCCCGACTTCCCCATACTAGAACCTGCTCAACTGATTCTGCCTAAAGACCAAGTGCTTCATCACCTCAAACAATGGCACCGCATTCAACTGCTCAAAGAACCCAACACAGCAGCCACCACGGTCATCGATAGCAAACCCCTCCCCGATTTGAGCATTGATCTCAAAAGTGATTACCCACTAGCCAAACTCAACGCCTTTCTCGATCAATATCTGCAAACTGAGCACCCCAAACTACTCTTCTGTGCCGAAAGCACAGGGCGACGAGAAACTCTTTTAGGCTTGCTGAAAAAAAGTAAGCACCATCCCAAATCGGTCGAAAATTGGCAAACCTTCCTCCAAAGCAGTGAAATCGAACAGATCACCGTTGCCCCACTTGAAGCGCCGCTCTATACCGATGAATTTTGCGTCATTACCGAAAGCCAAATCTTTGGTCAAACCACCCTACAAAAACGCCGCCGCAAAAAAACACATCAAGATTTTGGTGAGGGCATTCAATCCCTTATTGAGCTCGAAATCGGTCACCCCATTGTGCATATCGACCACGGTGTTGGGCGTTATCAAGGCCTGCAAACACTGGAATTACAAGGCGAAACCAGAGAATTCCTCACCATAGAGTACGCAGGGGGCGATAAACTCTATGTCCCTGTCACCTCCTTACATCTCGTCAGCCGTTATGCAGGGACAAATCCCGAGCACGCTCCATTACACAAACTCGGCACCGACAAATGGGACAAAGCCAAGAAAAAAGCCGCCGAAAAAGCCTATGATGTTGCTGCCGAACTGCTTGATATCTACGCCCAAAGAGCCGTTCAAAAAGGACAATCCTTGGTCACGCCTGAAGAAGCCTATCTGCGATTCTCGGCAGGTTTTCCTTTTGAACCCACCCCCGACCAACAAATGGCCATTGAAGCCGTGCTAGATGACCTCAAATCTGACAAACCGATGGACAGACTCATCTGCGGCGATGTGGGCTTTGGTAAAACCGAAGTCGCCATGCGAGCCGCTTTTGTCACCGCCTACGCAGGCAAGCAGGTTGCCATTCTTGTCCCGACCACCCTACTGGCACAACAGCATTACGAAAATTTCCAAGACCGCTTTGCCGACTGGCCAATTCAAATCGGACTCCTCTCCCGCTTCCAAACCGCCAAACAGCAAAAACAGATTTTACAAGCCGTGGCAGAGGGCAAAATCGACATTCTCATTGGCACGCACAAACTGCTGCAAAAAGAGATGCAGTTTGCCGATTTAGGGCTGATTATCATAGATGAAGAACACCGTTTTGGTGTCCGCCAAAAAGAAATTCTCAAAAGCTACCGTACCACCGTTGACACCCTCACCATGACAGCTACCCCGATTCCTCGTACCCTCAATATGGCAATGAACGACTTACGAGATCTCTCCATTATCGCCACGCCCCCTGAAAAGCGCTTGGCGGTACAGACTTTCGTTCAGCAATGGAACCCAGACACCGTCAAAGAAGCCTGTTTACGAGAAATCCGCCGTGGTGGACAAGTCTATGTCCTGTTTAATGATGTGAAAAAAATCGAGATGATGGCCGATGAGATTCGAGAACTGCTTCCCGATGCCAAAGTTGAAGTCGCTCACGGTCAAATGCACGAAAAAGAGCTTGAGCAGGTGATGCAAGACTTCTACCACCGCCGCTTCAATATCCTCGTCTGCACCACCATTATTGAAACAGGGATTGACATCCCCACCGCCAACACCATTCTTATTCATCGTGCTGATAAGTTCGGGCTGGCACAGCTGCACCAACTACGGGGACGGGTTGGGCGTTCTCACCACAAAGCCTACGCCTACCTCTTCACCCCAGAACCCGCTGTCATGACAGCCGATGCCAAAAAACGCCTTGAAGCCATCGCCAAACACGACACCCTTGGGGCAGGTTTTATGCTTGCCAGCCACGACTTAGAGATTCGAGGCGCAGGTGAACTGCTAGGAGAAGGGCAATCAGGACAGATTCAAGAAATCGGCTTTGGACTCTATGCCGAACTGCTTGAGCGGGCAGTCAATGCGCTCAAATCAGGCAAACAACCTGAACTCACCACTCAGCTCCATCATGGCATTGAAGTCGATTTAGGCACCCCTGCCCTGATTCCAGAAGACTACCTTCCCGATATTCATACTCGCCTTGTACTCTACAAACGCATTGCCAATGCCAAAACACCTGAGCAACTACGAGAGCTAGAAGTCGAGATGATTGACCGCTTTGGACTGCTTCCACCGCAAACCCAAACTCTCTTTACCGTCACTCAACTCAAACTTGAAGCTGCGCCCTACAACCTGAAAAAGATTGAAGCCACCGACGGCATGATCCGCATTCAGTTTGGCAACAGCCCCAATATTGATCCAATAAAATTGATTCAACTGATTCAAAGCCAACCCAAACTCTATCAACTCAAAGGGCAAGAAGAGCTAAAATATTTTGACGAACTCGAAACCGTTGAAGCCCGATATCAGATGATACTATTTATTCTCAACGCCTTAAAACTAGACCAAAGGAACTCTCAATGAACCGCATACTGCTGATTGGCTTAATCGGCCTCCTTCCTCATCTCACCTTTGCAGATAATGCCGACACAAAAGAGACCCCACCTATTTACCAAGTTGAACTCATTGTCTTTGAAACCACTGCTCTCAGAGGCTGGACAGAAGAGTATTGGCCACACCAAGTCCCCGAAGTCCCCACCGATGATGCCTACCCGATTCAACCTGGCGTTATCCTAGAAACCCCCCTTTCCGAACTGCCTGAAACAGTCGAAACCGACAGCGATCAAGTAAAAATCCAAGGCATTGAATCCACGCAACTCACACCACAAACATTAGATGAAACGGATCAAACCGAAAACCAAATTGAAAACCAAACAAACTCGACAGAGCGCACAGCCGAAACCATCGAAAACCGCACCCAAGCCCAACTGCTTCAACCTGATGCCCCCAACAGCGACACCCCACTTTGGCTCCTCAATACCGAGGCCAGCAAAATGACACCCGCCAAAGGCTACCACATTCTGATTCACCAAAGCTGGATTCAACAAGGCCTGCCGCCCAAACAAGCTCAACCCATCTATTTTGAAAACGAACCTCAATCAGAATACACTTCTGCCCTCAGCGGCACCTTAAAGCTCTACAAAACTCGATACGCTCACATTGAAGCCAACTTCAACCTCCAACGCTTCATCCCCAAACGCATTCGAGATAAATTCGCCCAACACGAAGACCTCACACCTGATTTATTGCCAGACTACTGGACTTTCAACCTCAACCAAGCCCGCAAAATCAAACCAGGTCAACTCCACTACATCGACCACCCCATCTTCGGCATCCTCACTAAAATCAAGCGCCTCAAACCCGAAGAGATCCCTCTCTACCAACAACACACCTTAACCACACCCGTCACCCCCAAACAAAATTAAATGCCACAAAAAATGCCAAAAACCCCAGTCCTGCATGTCAATTTAGGCTTCAGGACTGGGGTTTTTGACAAAATTTAAGACTTTTTAATGCGAAAGTTTTTAAGGTAACTGCTCAGATTGCCTCTGAAATTCATCAATTCAAGGTAGAAAATGCGCATTTATAACGAGTAATAAGCATTTTACAGTACAAAGTGGCAGATTTTAGGGGTGAGTTAAATAGTTACTTTTTAAGAATCTCTTCTATATACTTTTGCGTGCCTTGCATCCACTGTAATAAGGTTTCTGAATACAGTAACACTTCTTCGAATGAGCGTTGAAGATGTTCTTCAATATATTCATGCACAATCGTATTACGGACATCCTTCATCAAGCGAACCTGTTCAATATCTTCAACCAAACCTCTTTTATGTGCTCGATTGACGACATCAATAAGCGTCCCTTGTTCTTCTAGTTCATACGCATCAATGCTTCTAAAAACCTTCCGCACTAGAAAATCCATACTGCGTCCATATCGGCTACACAAAGCTTCAAAGTGACCGAACTCTTCTATAGAGTAATCGGTTTTTACACCGATCTCTCGACACTGATCAAAAGAGATTTTCAGCCAAAAAATCTGCTTGCCTAGCAATGCTAAATCCTGCTCCAGCTTCTCTCGCATCACACTCATAACAGAACCGCTTGTTGTTTGATTAAACGGTGGAATGGATCTTTAAAATCACCATTATCTAAAATGATATCTAATTTCTGCTCACCGAATCGAGAGAAAAAAGCCAATCGCAATTTTCTCAAATCCCGCCACTTTAGCTTTGAATCCACCACTAACAAGTCAATATCCCCTCCTCGCTGACGATCATCAACTCGAGAACCGAATAAGTAGAGCTTTGCCTCAGGCGAAAGCTCTGCCAAAGCCTTTTTTAACACTTGAACTTCCTCAGAGGAAAGACGCATCTATAATACCTCTACACCCCCCATATAAGATCGCAAGGCTTCGGGCACGGTCACTGTGCCGTCAGCATTCTGGTAGTTTTCCAAAATGGCGACCAGCGTCCGACCGACCGCCAGTCCTGAACCGTTTAAGGTATGTACCAATTGAGGCTTGCCTTCGCCTGAACGGAAACGGGCTTGTAGGCGGCGAGCTTGAAAGTCTTCAAAGTTGGAGCAGGAAGAAATTTCACGATAAGCATTCTGCCCAGGCAACCAAACTTCTAAATCATAAGTTTTTGCGGCTGAAAAACCGATATCGCCAGTACAGAGATTCATCACACGATAAGGCAACTCCAACTTTTGTAAAATCGCTTCTGCATGGCCTGTTAACTGCTCCAACACTTCATAAGAAGTATCAGGATGCACCACTTGTACCATCTCGACCTTTTCAAACTGATGCTGACGAATCAACCCCTTGGTATCTCGACCATAAGACCCCGCTTCGGAGCGAAAACAAGGCGTATGAGCCGTCATTTTCAATGGCAAAGCACTTTCATCCAGAATCTCGCCTCTCACCAAATTGGTCACAGGCACTTCCGCCGTCGGAATCAAATAAAGGTCACGATCATTGGTATCATGCTCTTCGTGCTTGGCAATTTTATATAAATCCGCTTCAAACTTCGGCAACTGCCCCGTACCTCGCAAGCTGTCTTGGTTGACCAGATAAGGCACATAGACCTCTTCATACCCGTGTGTTTGGGTATGCGTATCGAGCATCAACTGAATCAAAGCTCGCTGCAATCGAGCCATCGGGCCTTTCATCACCGCAAAACGAGAAGAGGCAATTTTCACCGCCGCTTCATTGTCATACCAACCTCGAGCTTCCGCCAAATCGACATGATCTTTCACCTCAAAATCAAATTCAGGCGGCGTTCCCCAGCGACGAATCTCAACATTATCCTCCTCACTGCTACCCACAGGCACACTCTCATGCGGCAAATTAGGAATACTGGCATAAATGGCTTCTAACTCAGACTGCACCGCCTCTTCCGCTGCTTTAGCCGCTTCCAATTTCTCTTTCAGATCCGCAACTTCATCCAAAATAGGCTGAATATCTTCGCCCTTGGCTTTAGCTTGACCAATCGCTTTGGAACGACTGTTGCGTAGTGCTTGCAACTCCTGCATCTCCACTTGGCGTTTTTTACGCTCTGCTTCAAGCTGCTGAATCTGCTCAACATCTAGCTCAAATCCACGGGTTTTTAATCTCTCTGCCACAGCCTCAAGCTGGGTTCTTAATAATTTTGTATCTAACATTTATTACACTCACTCTACAAGAAACTGTTTACCGACCCAGAGTCCCACCGCTACAGCAATTAAGCAGGTGATGACGCTAACAGCAATATTCAATAAGGCTTTGCTCAACTCCCCCGTCTCGATGTACTGCATCGTCTCAAACGAAAAGGTGGAAAAGGTAGTAAAGGCACCTAAAAATCCGACCATCACAAAACTACGGACTTCATTAGATGCGGCAAACTTATCCACCAATAAAATGGCAACCAACCCCATCACAAAAGACCCCAGTACATTAACCGAAAGGGTTCCCCATGCAAAATTTCGTCCCATCAGTTGGTAAACCTGATGAGACACCCAGAAGCGGGAAGTTGCCCCCAAAGCCCCCCCTAAAGCGATCGCTAACCACTGCATTTAATTTTTTCTCCGTTTGATGATTGCCTGTGCATCCAACTGCTTCAGGTAATCCAATTTCTGTTGAATTTTAATCTCCAACCCCCTAGGCACAGGCTGATAATAAGCTTGCGGCGGCATCTCCTCGGGGAAATAATCCTCACCCGCCGCATAAGCCTCAGGCTCATCATGGGCATAACGATAGCCTTCGCCATACCCTAAATCCGCCATCAACTCGGTCGGAGCATTCCGTAAATGCAAAGGCACCTCCATTGACCCACTCGCCTTTACATCCCGCATCGCCTGCTTAAATGCCATATAAACCGCATTAGATTTGGGGGCGACTGCCAAATAGACCACCGCTTGAGCCAAAGCCAACTCGCCTTCAGGCGAACCCAAACGATCATAAGCTTCTGCGGCGTTAACCGCTAATTGTAAGGCTTTCAGGTCAGCATTGCCAATGTCTTCACTGGCAATGCGAATCAATCGTCGAGCCAGATAACGAGGATCTACACCGCCCTCTAGCATCCGAGTCAACCAATATAAAGCCGCATCAGGGTTAGAGCCTCGTACCGATTTATGCAGGGCAGAAATCTGATCATAAAACGCCTCTCCGCCCTTATCAAAACGACGCATACCGCCTTGAATCACCTCTTTACAATACTCAGCTGTTAAACAGAGCTTGCCCTCTTCACAAGGTTCTGCAAAATCCGCCGCCTGCTCCAATAGGTTCAATAGTCGTCTAGCATCGCCATCTGATGCTTGAATCAGCATCGACTGCGCTTTGGGCTCCAAGTTGAGTTCAGCCTCCAAATCTGCTGAAAGTACCGCAATTCCTCTTTGTAAAACCGCCTGCAGCTCGTTCTCCTCCAAAGGTCGCAAAACATAGACCCTTGCCCGAGAGAGCAGTGCATTATTCAATTCAAAAGAGGGATTCTCCGTGGTTGCACCAATAAACACAAAGGTACCATCTTCCACAAAGGGTAAAAAAGCATCTTGCTGGGCTTTATTAAATCGATGCACCTCATCGACAAACAGCAAAGTGCCTTGTTGGAACTGCTCACGGTGCAGTTTGGCCTGCTCCACCGCTTCACGCACCTGCTTCACCCCATCCAGTACGGCGGACAAGCTGATAAACTGCAAATCGGACTGCTTAGCAATCAATCGAGCTAAAGTCGTCTTCCCTGTGCCAGGCGGCCCCCAGAAAATCATGGAATGCAGTCTTCCCGACTCAAACACCTTCGTTAAGGCTCGATTTTTGCCCAAAAGATGCCGCTGTCCGACAAATTCATCCAAGGACTGCGGACGCAAACGATCAGAAAGCGGTTGATAAGGTGTGTTCACTGTACAGGCGTCCCCACCACATCCACGCCTGCTGGCGGTTCAAAGTGGAAATAACTATCGGTCAATAGATGGTTTTCTTGGATATGGTTGAAGTGGACTTTGGTCATATTGTCCGCACTTTGATACATCACCACATCTGTCATATGCCCATTTTTCAACCCCACATCCAAACTCTGGAAATAGGTCGGCGATTTGGGCGATAAATTAAACCATTCGACCCCATCCGCTTCTTTGCTGTAAATAATGTCAAACTTACTCGCAATCGGTTCATCGAAAAGTATCCAACCCAATGGAATATCTCCTTTAATCTCCGTCACAGGTCGCACCGTCACTTGATCTAAATCCTCATCATAGACCCACAGATTTTGACCATCAATCACAATCGTTTGGGGCTCAGGCGAATCATAATGCCAATAGAGCTTACCAGGGCGTTTTAGGTCAAAATGCCCTTTCGCTTCATTAGTTGAAAAGGTCGATTCATCAGGTTGTAACTGAATAAAATCAGCTGAAAAAGTCTTTAGGTTATCCACATAATCCTGCAAAGGCTTCACCAATGCCGCTTGGCTTTGTGCATGAACCGTAAGGGAGAAAAAACTAAAGAAACATAATAATAGAAAACGCATAAATATCACTCAGAAGGAATTAAAATTTCTCGGTTACCGCCAGAACCTGGTTTGGAAATCAAGCCCGCAGACTCCATCGCTTCAACAATGCGAGCAGCACGGTTATAACCAATCTTAAACTGTCGTTGAATCAAGGAGATGGAGACACGGCGTTTTTCTGCCACAAATGCCACCGCTTCATCATAAATCGGATCCTGTTCTGCATCACCACCACCTGAAGCCTCTGACTCGTTCTCTGACCCCATTTTGGTAATAGTTTCCAAATATTGCGGCTCACCCTGCTGTTTCACAAAATCCACCACGCGATGCACCTCTTCATCCGAGACAAAAGCACCATGCACCCGCATGGGCGTACCTGTTCCTGGTGGCATATAGAGCATATCCCCCATCCCCAACAGTTGCTCAGCACCGCCTTGATCAAGAATGGTTCGAGAGTCGATTTTGGTATTCACCATAAAAGAGATACGGGTGGGGATATTCGCCTTAATCAATCCCGTAATCACATTCACCGAAGGGCGTTGCGTCGCTAAAATCAGGTGGATGCCCGCCGCTCGCGCTTTCTGGGCAATTCGAGCAATCAACTGCTCCACCTCTTTCCCCACCACCATAATCATATCGGCAAATTCATCCACGACCACCACAATAAAGGGAAGTGGGGTTAGGGTCGGTGGAGCTTCTGCCTGCTCCATCCCAAAGCTCGCCATCTGCTGATAGAGCGGATCGACAATCGGCTCACCCGCATCAATCGCCCCCTGCACCTTGGCATTAAAGCCCGCAATGTTTCGCACCCCCAGCTTGGCCATCAGTTGATAACGACGATCCATCTCAAAGACACACCAACGCAGGGCATTCGCCGCTTCACTCATATCAGTCACTACAGGGGTCAACAGATGGGGAATATCATCATAAACGGAGAGCTCCAGCATTTTGGGATCTACCATAATCAACCGCACCTCTTCTGGAGTGGCCTTATACAGCAGACTCAAAATCATACTATTGACCCCAACCGACTTCCCAGCCCCCGTCGTCCCCGCCACCAACAGGTGCGGCATCTTAGCAATATCCGCCACCACAGGCTTACCTGCAATGTCTTTTCCAAGTGCAACCGTCAGTTTACTGGGCGAATTTTGAAAAGCCTCAGAAGCCAAGATTTCTCGAAAACTCACCAACTCCCGTTCTTCATTGGGTATCTCAATACCAATCACCGCCTTGCCAGGAATAATATCCACCACTCGAACGGATTTAACAGAAAGAACCCGCGCCAAGTCCTTAGAAAGGTTGTTAATTTGACTGACTTTAACCCCGGGTGCTGGCAAAATTTCAAACCGTGTGACCACAGGGCCTGGTTGAACGGATTCGACTTTGACCGAAATGCCAAACTCTTCCAGCTTCTGTTCAAGTAAAAAAGAAAGGTCTCTGAGCTGCTCTTCACTAAAGCCCTCTTCATAACTTGGCGGCTCATCTAAAAGATCTAAAGAAGGGAGAATCCCTGTACTACTTAGCAAGCTACCCGAAATTTGAACTGACTCAGCAGTCTCTCTTGACCCTACTTTTAACGCAACTTCACTTTCAGCAACCTTCTCTTCCTGCTTCAATTTTTTATCTAAAGCCTGCTCTACTGGCTTTTTCTTCAATGTTGGAATTACTAGTTTTAGAGGATGTTTATGCATTTTTCTCTGTTTTTCTTCCACTTCTAGTTCAGATAGCTTTTTCTCTTCAGTTTGTTCAGACTGCTCTTCAACTTTTTGATGGATTTTTTGACGGATCTTTTGAAAACCTTTCATCAGATAAGGTTTAACTTTCAAATAAATCAATTCGGTTATTTCGCCCGTTCCCTCAAAAATCTTCAACCAAGATTGGTTTAGCATCATACTGATCGCCAATGCTAATACCACTAATAAAAGTAGCGTCGCTCCCAAAAGATCTAACCCTTTTACCGTCCCTTGACTTAACTCATATCCCAATACCCCACCAGCAGAAAAAGGCATAGCAACACCCAAAACAGGTGGAATTAAAAACAGGGTCGCCAAAGCACTCCCTGCAATGACAAATAACACAGTACCTAATAAGCTAATGACAAAACGAGAATAATCTTTAGGTGCATCTGCTGCCATACCTTGATTACTTTTCAGTGCTACCCAAGAAGCGAGAACCAAACCAAATGGCAAAAGTAAAGCCATCACACCTAAAATATAAAACAAAGCAGATGAGAGCCACGCACCCGTTTTACCCCCATAATTATGAATATGCTGAACCACACGAGTACTATCGAACGCAGGATCTTGAGAATCATAACTAAAAAGAATAAGAAATAGAAAAACCGCCAACCCTAAACTGCCTAACAACAAAACATCCTTCACGACCCAATGCACACCATTCAAACCGAAGTGCTGTTGAACAGGCACGGCAATCTTTTTAACGCCCTCTTCAGAAGCTTCTTCCTGTTTAGGCTGTTCTGATTTCTTTTGATTTGTCACTGAAGATTTAGGTTTTGGCTTTTTTATAGCTGTCATAATAAACAAAGAGGCCCAAAATTATGCCCCACACAAGAGGCTAAAAAGTGCTAGAATTTTAACACATTCGTAAAAAACAAAAGGAAAGAAGATGAGCACCAAACACAGCAAATTGATCATTCTTGGTTCAGGCCCTGCTGGCTACACAGCGGCCGTTTATGCCGCTCGTGCCAACCTCAACCCTGTTTTAATTACGGGTCTTCAACAAGGTGGACAATTGACGACCACCACTGAAGTAGATAACTGGCCTGGCGGCAAAGAAGGTTTAACAGGCCCTCAACTGATGGAAGATATGCGTGAGCATGCTGAACGCTTTGGTACCGAAATCGTTTTTGACCATATCAATGAAGTCGAGCTGGAACACTATCCATTCAAACTCAAAGGGGATGCAGGCGAATATAGCTGTGATGCGTTAATTATCGCCACAGGTGCTTCGGCTAAATACCTTGGGTTGGAGTCAGAAGAGAAATTTAAAGGCAAAGGCGTATCTGCCTGTGCCACCTGTGATGGCTTCTTCTATCGTAACCAAAAAGTCGCCGTCATTGGTGGAGGAAATACCGCTGTGGAAGAGGCACTTTACCTGTCCAACATTGCTGATGAAGTCACTGTTGTCCATCGTCGTGATCAGTTCTCTTCCGAAAAAATTCTTGCCAAGCACTTAATGGAAAAATGTGAGAATGGCAATGTCAATATTGAATTTGACTCAGTGCTAGAAGAGGTTCTAGGTGACAATATGGGGGTGACAGGCATTCGCATTAAGAATGTCAAAACGGATGAAGAAAAAACCTTGGATGTTGCAGGGGTCTTTATCGCCATTGGTCATACTCCCAATACGCAAATCTTTGAGGGTCAGCTTGAAATGATTAACGGCTACCTCAAAGTACAAAGTGGGCTAAATGGCAATGCCACCCAAACCTCCAAAGAGGGGGTTTTCGCTGCGGGAGATGTGATGGACCAAATCTACAAACAAGCCATCACCTCAGCAGGCACAGGCTGCATGGCTGCACTGGATGCTGAAAAATACCTCGACAACCTATAACCCACCTCCACTCTTAATAAAAGCCCAGTCACCCACTGGGCTTTCTTTTTAAAGGAATCCAAAATGAGAAAAACACTGATTGCCCTAGTTATTTCAGGCTTGGCTTTCACAGCCAATGCAAGTGAAACAAAACTGGACACAGTTTTACAAAAAGCCAGCTATACTCTAGGCGCAGACCTAGCTAAAAATTTTAAAAACCAAGGCATTGACATTGACAATGATGCTTTGATTGCTGGGTTTGAAGATGCCCTAAAAAACCGTCCGCTTAAGCTTTCACAACAAGAGATGAACAGCTCTATCGAAGCACTGAAAAAACAAATCATGGCCAAAAAGATGGCAGAATTCAAAGCCAAAGCCGAAGCCAATCAAAAGAAAGGGGAAGCTTTCTTAGCCGAAAACAAGAAAAAGCCAGGCGTACATACCACTGCCAGCGGTCTACAATATAAAGTGATCAAAGCAGGCAAAGGCCCCCACCCCACTGATGATAGCACTGTCATTGCTCACTATGAAGGGCGTTTAATCGACGGCACTGTTTTCGACAGCTCCTACAAACGAGGCACCCCGCTCAAGTTTGAGCTCAACAATGTCATTCCAGGTTGGCAAGAAGCCATTAAATTGATGCGTCCAGGTGCTGTGTGGGAAGTCTATATCCCAGCCAAACTTGCCTATGGTGAAAAAGGAGCTGGTAAAGTGATTGGACCCAATGAAACACTGATTTTCAAAGTTGAGCTAATCACTGTTGACAACCCAAAAGATAAATCAGACACACCCAAGTCAACCGAACAATAAACAGTAAAACAAACATTTACCCCCGTTTTTCCAAAATCCCCAGTCCCGGGACTGGGGATTTTGGCATTTTTGGGCAAAAAAAAGCCCAACTGAAATCAGTTGGGCTTCCCATCAAACTAAACTGGAATAACATAAGCTCTTCAAAAGGAGGTTGTTAAACTTCAAAAGCAAAACAACTTAGGAGTGATTATATATAAGAATTTAATAATATCAAAGTTTTTTTATATTATCTTTCACTAAAGTCTTTTATCCTACCATGAGAGCTTTGTATGAGTGGGACACGAAAGAAAAAAGAGATAAAATTTTTCGAATCTAGGCGAAAAGCTTGGCAATAGCCAGCTATTTCCAAGTTTTTCAACGAAGAGTCGGGGAATTTTAGCCTTTTTTATCCGTGTAGCCATTTCGTACAAAGCTCTCATAATTAAAATCTCTCTAATATTACAACATCATACGCAGGTTCCTCGTATGGATGTACTACTTTCATCGCTTCCATTACCGCTTGAATCACTTCGGCAGCACAGACCATTTCCACCCGGTACTCCTCTACTTTTTCCAGCTGCCCTTGCTCTCCTAAAAAGGATTGGCTACCCTGCATTGGCTCAAACTGCCCTTCGCCTTTTACTTGCCAGCTACATCGTTGATAATTGCCAATCCTGCCAGCCCCTGCCAGAAACATCGCCTCTTTAACCTCTTCTAAATGACTTTCAGGCACATAAAAACCGATTTTATACATTTCACTCTCCTTTCAAATCCTTTAAAATACCGCTCTCAACAAGGAGTTCACAATGAGAAACCTTTTTATCGTTTTTATCGCCATTCTTACACTGGGGATTACCTCAGCCGTCACGGGTATGGTCTATTTTGCCAATATTGCAGGCTTTATCTCCGCCGTTGGCTTTATGTACATCTACTTTAAAGACCGTCCTGAGGATGAGACTGAAGTAGAAAAACTACGCCGCCGCAACTGGTACATCATCTTTTTTATTGGTATGGTTTTCGCGCTCACCTATGGTAGCATGTGGAATGATCAAATAAGAGGAATGTAAATCAGTAACTCTCAAGCGTTAAGCACTTTAAAGGCTGATAGCTCACACCCTCAGCCTGTTGTACACTCTCAAAAAGACAGAGTGACTTCATATCAATAAATCGATGTTCACTATCAATATGCTCCACCAAATCCATCTGCCAATCCAGTGGAACACTTTGAATACTTTTAGAGAAGTGTCCTAATGTGATGTGAGGGATAAAACGGTGGCTTGGTTTTTCAAATCCGAGTGTCTTTAAATGTGTCCAAACCTCATTCTGCAAATACTGCAATAACAGCGTACAATCAAATTTCACCACCAAATGCCTGGGTTTCTTCACTGAAGGAAAAGGAACAATTTGCAGTGCTTCCGCCTCAAATGCGCTCATTCCTTCGTTAAACCATGCATCCATTGATGACTGCACCGCATCTATTTGGGCTTCTGAAACTTCTCCAAGAAAAAAGAGGGTTAAATGATAATTTTCCTCAGGCACCCAACGAACCTGTTCAATAACATCTACAGGCAACCGTGCTTTAACAAGTTCCGCCCACTTAGCCAACAAGGCTTTTTGATGAGCCTCAAAACTGACCGCAATAAAAGTATTATTCACTCCCATCTAACTAACCCTCCGACTTTGAATAGGTAATCTCTAAAACTGCCCATTTTGCTTTTCCTGTCGGTGTTCTGACAACCACCTCATCCCCGACCTCTTTTTGCAAACAAGCTCTCGCCATCGGTGCATCAATGGAAACATAGTCGTCTCGACCATAAATCTCATCAGGGCCGACAATGCGAAACTTCAAGGTCTCACCCTCATCATTTTCCAATTCCACCCAAGCCCCAAAATAGACTTTTCCCTCTTGTCGAGGGTGATAAGGCACGATTTTGACATCTGCCAACACCTTGCGTAAATAACGCACACGGCGGTCAATTTCTCTTAACCGCTTCTTATTAAAGACATAGTCTGCATTTTCTGAACGATCTCCCAAGCTGGCAGCCCAGCTCACAATTTTGGTCACTTCAGGACGCTCTTTACGCCAAAGGTGATCCAACTCGGCCTTGAGTTGATCAAAACCTGCTTGAGTTATCAACTTAGTTTTCATGACAGTTCAACAAATGTGTGTTTGGATTTTTTAGTTTCCACAGGCTCTGCCCACAAATCATATTCGTCTGCATCCGTAATCCGCACCTTCACAAACTCACCTGGTTCCAAGTGATAAGCATCGGGAATAAAGACCAAACCATCAATTTCAGGGGCATCCGCCATCGAACGTGCGACAGCCCCCTCATCATCCACTTCATCCACCAACACCTGCATCACCTGCCCCACTTTTGCCTGCATTTTTTCTGCACTGATGCGTTGTTGGGTCAACATAAATCGCTCATAGCGTGCCTGCTTCACCTCATCGGGCACCTGCTCTGCAATCTCATTGGCCGCCGCCCCTTCTACTGGCGAATATTGAAAACACCCCACTCGATCCAGCTTGGCTTCTTCCAAGAAATCCAACAAAGTTTGGAACTCCTCTTCCGTCTCTCCTGGGAAGCCGACAATAAAGGTTGAACGAATGGTCAAATTTGGCACCTGTTCTCGCCACTGCTGAATGCGTTCCAGTGTCTTTTCAACATTACCAGGGCGTTTCATTGCTCTTAACACCCTTGGATGTGCATGCTGCAAAGGCATATCTAGATAGGGCAAAATTTTGCCTTCTGCCATCAGCGGAATCACCTCTTCCACATTGGGATAGGGATACACATAATGCAACCGTACCCAAAACTCATCCACTCCGCCCAACTCACCTAAGGCTTCGGACAGCCCGACCATTGAAGTTTTTGTTGGACGACCGTCAGCAAATTCCGTGCGATATTTCACATCCACGCCATAAGCTGCCGTATCTTGAGACACCACCAGCAGCTCCTTTACCCCTGCTTCTTTCAAACGCTTTGCCTCAGCCAATACATCGCTCACAGGGCGACTGACCAAATCGCCCCGCATGGACGGGATAATGCAGAAAGTACAGCGGTGATTACAGCCTTCTGAAATCTTTAAGTAAGCATAATGTTTAGGGGTGAGTTTAATGCCTTGAGGTGGGACTAAATCGACAAAAGGATTATGTTCAGGAGGGGCAATTGCTTCATGCACGGCGGTCAAAACTTCTTCATAAGCGGCAGGCCCCGAGACCGCCATCACTTTGGGGTGCGCCTCGGTAATCACTTCCGATTTTGCCCCCAAACAACCAGTAACAATCACCTTGCCATTCTCTTCCAACGCCTCACCAATGGTATCCAAAGACTCCTGCACCGCTGAATCAATAAACCCACAGGTATTCACAATCACCGTGTCTGCCTCTTCATAGGCATTGGTCAATTGATACCCTTCCGCTTTAAGCTGGGTTAAAATCCGTTCTGAATCCACAGTTGCTTTGGGGCAACCTAAACTGACAATCCCTACGGTTGGCTGTGCTTTAGACACTCTAACTCCTTAAATATCACCATAATCGAAAAGTACATTTTATCAAGTTATGAGTGAGGAGGCAGAAATGATGCTCCCCAAACTCTCAGATAGAATTCAGGGAGTAAGAAAATAAGCATTCTATACTTTTGCTTTAGAACGCATTTATTGACCCAAGTTGCCCCGCTGCAAAATGGGCAGCACTCGATAGGCAATGGTTAAAGAAGGAAGGTTTTTTTCTATTGTTTCCAATATAGGGGCAAGCTGTTCATCTTTCAGCTCAACCTCAAATTTAACTTTATGTTGAGCGCCTTTCACCTGCTCATTTGCTGAAAGCTGTTCATGTGGCTGACCGTAACCATCCGTATCTATCGCTGTAAAAAAGGGGAGGTTCTCCTGTGCCAATAAAAAGTCACTCAATAAATATGCTTGCTTTTCTGGCACAATCAGCTGAAGTAATTGACTCATACCATCTCTCCTTTCAAGGCTTGTTTCTGCTTAAACTGCTCTACCATCCGATAAACAATCGGTAAAATCAAGAGGGTTAATAGGGTAGAGGTAATCAAGCCACCAATCACCACAATCGCCAAAGGCCGTTGAATTTCAGAGCCTGGGCCTGTTGCCAATGCAAGGGGAATCAGCCCTAACATGGCAATACTGGCGGTCATCAGTACAGGGCGCAGTCGGCGTTTTGCCCCTTCTACCACCACCTGCTCTAAAGGCAATCCTTGGCTCCGTAACTGGTTAAAGTAACTGACCATCACCACTCCATTGAGTACCGCTATCCCCAGTAGCGCAATAAAGCCAACAGAAGCAGGGACAGAGAGATATTCCCCTGTGAACCACAAAGCCACAATCCCGCCAATCATGGCCAAAGGCACATTGAGCATAATCATCAAACTCTCTGCAACCGATTTAAAGGTAGCAAAAAGAATCAAGAAAATCATTGCTAAAGCAATCGGTACCACGATGCTTAGTCTTTCTGCCGCTCGCTGCTGGTTTTCAAAAGTCCCCCCCCACTCAAAATAGTAGCCCGTTGGAACTTTCATTTGAGCAGCTTTCTGTTTTGCCTCTTCAACAAAACTCACCAAGTCTCGTCCTTCAATATAAGCCACCACGACCGAATAGCGTTTACTCATTTCTCGTTTAATCGAGACAGGACCTTCCACGGACTGCACTTTTACCACTTGACTAAGCGTGACACTCTCCCCATTCTTCAAGGGGATCTCCAAGTTGAGAAAATCTCGCCGAGCCTTTGCCACATCACCGCCTGTTTTAATCAACAATGGAATGCGGCGAATATCTTGATAGATGGTGCCAACAGGCAAACCTTCTAGCTGGGCTCTTAAAAGATCTTCAATCATATCAACATCCAAGCCTAATCGCCCAGCAGCCATACGATCCACCTCAAGCTTTAGATAACGAGACCCTTCATTTACAGGGGTATAAACATTAGACGCACCTGGAATGGTTTTTAATACCTCAACCAGTTGCTTAGCTGTTTCATTCAGCTTTTCAGGATTGTCACCAAAGACTTTCACCGCTAAATCACCACGCACCCCTGTTAGCATCTCATCCACACGCATCTGAATCGGTTGAGTAAAGGCATAATTAATCCCAGGGAAGTAGGTATCCAATACCTTTTTGATTTCAGCTTGGAGTTCAGTTTTGGTCTGCATCCGCCACTCTGATTTAGGCTTTAGTACCATAAAGGTATCAGTGTCATTTAGCCCCATGGGATCCATTCCTATCTCATCAGCGCCCACTCGACCAATCATACTCTTCACCTCTGGCACATGCGCCATAATAGCCGCTTGAATGCGTTTGTCTAACTCCATAGAGGCTTCTAAACTAATAGAGGCCGCTTTTTCAATCTGCAAGACAATGGTGCCTTCATCCATCTGTGGCATAAAACTTTTACCCACTTGGGTAAAGACAACACCTGCCCCAATTAAAGCAACCAATGCAAATCCAATCACAACTTTTGGCATCTGCAGTGCCTTATGTAAAACGGGCGTATAAACAGCAAGAAGTTTACGAATTAACCAAGGGTCTTCATGCTTGATTTTGCCCAACAACATTGAAGCCAGTGCAGGAATAACCGTAAGAGACAGTACCACTGCCGCCCCCAAAGCAAATACAATGGTGATGGCAACAGGAGAAAAGAGCTTGCCCTCCAACCCTTGCAAGGTCAGCAAAGGCAAAAATACAATCATGATAATGCCAATCCCTGAAATCACAGGTACCGCCACCTCTCTTACGGCACGATAAATCAAATGCGACTTAGGCAGTTTACCTTGACTTTTCTCCATATGGGTGACGATATTTTCAACCACCACCACAGCCGCATCCACCAGCATCCCAATAGCAATCACCAGCCCACCTAATGACATCAGGTTGGCACTTAAGCCATACCATCGCATCAAAACAAAAGTTGTTAAAATGGCCAATGGTAAAATCACCGCAACCGCTATTGCCGCCCGCAGATTTCCAAGGAAAACAAATAATAGAACCACCACCAATATAACGGCCTCTATCAATGCTTTACTTACTGTCCAAGTTGCCTGATTGACTAAGTCGGAGCGATCGTAAAAAACATTAAAAGTAATGCCCTCTGGCAAAGCAGGCTCAAGCTGTTGAATTTTTGCTTTCACGCCCTGAATCACTTCACGGGCATTCGCACCTTTCAACCCAATAACCAATCCTTGAACAGCTTCTCCTTTACCATCTTTGGTCACACCGCCATAACGGGTTAAATGACTGACTACTACATCTGCGACATCACGCACCAATATCGGTACACCCGATTGAGCAGTTCGTACAACTGTATTTTGAATATCTGCCAAAGAAGTAAAGTTACCCGCCGTTCTCACCAAAAGCGTCTCCTCCCCTTCTGTTAACCGACCTGCCCCATCATTGCGGTTATTGCGTTCTAAAGCTACCCGTAACTGCTCAAAGGTCACCTGATGCGCTCGCATCTTGGTCATATCAGGGCGAACTGCAAAGGCTCTGGCATAGCCTCCCATGGTATTCATATCCGCCACTCCTGGAACTGAGCGCAAAGCAGGACGAATGACCCAATCCAACAGATCTCGTTTTTCCATATCTGTTAACGAGTCCCCCTCAAGGGTAAACATAAACATATCCCCTAAAGGAGTGGCAATGGGAGTTAATCCACCCGAAACACCCACAGGCAATTCAGCTCCACTAAGGCGCTCTGTCACCTGCTGTCTTGCCCAATAAATATCCACGCCCTCTTCAAATTCCAGCGTAATATCGGCAATCCCATATTTTGATTGAGAGCGTAATAAAGTCTCACCTGGAATCCCTAAAAGCTCCATCTCCAAAGGGGCAATAACACGGTCTTCCACTTCTTTTGGTGTCATCCCAGGGGCTTTAAAGATTAACTTAACTTGAACGGGCGATACCTCAGGGAACGCATCTATTGGCGTTTTCACCATCGCCATCCAACCGCCTCCCAAAATGGCAGCAACCAACATCAAAACCAAAAGGCGTTGAGAAAGAAAAAACCCTATCAATCGTTCAATGAGCATGACTCGCCCCTCCTTCTCCTTCTCCTTCACCTTCCATCATGCCTTTTAAGAAAATGGCTCCAAAGCTAACCACCTGTGTCTCTGCATCAGGTGTTTCAGCCAAAGCTACTGTTGCGCTATGGCCATCCCGTTCAATCAACTCAACCACTTGTGGCTCAATATGCTCACCCTCTTTAACAAAAATGGCTGACACACCTTCTAAATCCACCACAGCACGACTGGGAACTTGATACGCCTGCTTCGGAGTCCCTTGAATAAAATGCACCCGAACAAAAGTACCTGGAAGCAGCTGACCCTTTAATTGTTCAAAGCGTACATGCACGCTCACTCTTTGGGTTTCGGGGTCTGCTTGGTTGGCAATATAAGCCACCTGACCAATAATGGGGTATCCTTCAACTGACACTTTCTGCCCGACAAAAATACGACTCAACTCATTCATTGGCAGCATCACATCAGCAATCAGGTGGTTATTTTCTCCAATATGCACCAAAGGGGTATTGGCTTCTATGCGTTGGTTTCGCTCTACCTGCAAATCAAACAACATGCCCTCTTTAGGAGATTTTAATGTTAACCACCGCTGCAATTTTCCTGTTTGGCGAAGCTGATTCATTTGTTCTTGGGACATCCCTACAATCTTTAAGGCTTGTTGAGAGGCTTCTACTGCGGTACGAGCCTGGGTACGCTCTGTTTGAGCAATCAAAAACTGTTTCTCGGATAAACTGCCCGCTTTAAACAGCCTTTGCGCCCGTTTAAAGTTGCGTTCCGCTTGCGCTTTTTGTGCCAAGGCATCCAGCCAATCTTGCTGCATTTTTACCCACTGTTCACTCTCTAATTCAAAGAGAGGTTGTTCTGCTTTTACCGCACCATGCACTACAAAAATTTTGTGTATCTTGCCACTCACAGGAGAAGCCACCATATCCTGATGTGCCAAAGGCAGTTCCATCTGTGCAGGCCAAGCATAGCCTGAAACTTGAGTCACAGGAGTCAAAGCAGAAAACTGCAATCCCAATGCTTTAATTTGTGCTTCATTCAATTCCAACCCCATTTCCTCATGGTGTTCTGCCTCTCCATGTGCTTGTTCATGCCCTTCTTCTGCTTGAATCGAACCACTCATTGCCAGTGCCATTGCACCGATTAAAACCCATGATTTCATTGTTATTCTCCTGCTTGTTGATTAAGGTGTCGCACTGCTTGGTGAACCGCCAATTCTGCTAAGGCAACACTGAGTGCAGTATTTAATTGAGTCTGTTGAGCAATCAGAAGATCTCTTAAAGAGATCTCACCCTGCTTCCAAACCTGCTCAGATAATTTAAGGGCTTCATTTGCCGCTGCTAGCTGTTGCCGTATTGGAGCCAATCGAGCTTTTGCTTCTAACAACTGAGCTTGGGCGGCAATGAGGGCCTGACGAATATCTCTTTTAGTCAAATTCAACTCAACCTGTTTTTGCTGTTGTTCCAATTTAGCATCCGCCTTTGCCATTTTAAAATCACTGCTCTGCCCCAGTGGAAAAGCAATTTTAGCGACCAGAAGGTGATCATCCTTCACACCATCTGCTTGTTTTTGTCGTATTCCTAAATACAGCTCCTGACCCTGCTTTGCTTCCCAAACCGACTTTTCAGACTGTGCAATGCTTAGCCGTTGCTGTGCTTGAAGGTAAAGAACTTGGGGATGCTTCTGAATCAGAGCATCCAAGTCTGAAAAAGAAACGGGCGTAGGGTGAACCTTCAATAACACTTTCATTTCAGAAACTGGAAGCGAAATCCCCCAAGCTTTCAATAATGGCTGAGTGGCCTTGAGTGCTGCCTCACTGCCTGCTGCTCGAGCCTGAGCCTCGCTCAATTGCTGCTTGGCTAAGGCCAAATCTAACCGACTGCCTGCCCCCGCTTTCACCTGAGCTTCAACCATCTCATATAGACGCTTAGCCTGTTGCAGTCTTTGTTGATTATTTTGTGAAATCAATAACTGCTTAGAAACCGTATCCAACAAATTGCGTGCAATACCACGAGATTTCCAAGCCAACCAAGCTTGCTGATGCTTGCCTAACTGTGCATACCCTTTAGACAGCTCGTTAAAAACATCTTCTTGATTCAAACGCTTAAGTGGAAAACTTGCCCCCACTTCAATATTAGACACCCCATTTCGGCCAATTAACTGTCCATTTTCTACACTCAATGACAGCGTTGTATTCCCCCATAGGTTTTGACCTGCAGATTGAATATTTGACTGCACATCATGATAAGTCTCTGCCAAAATCTTTTCGGGTTGGTTTTTTAGAATATGCTGACTCCAAACCTTGACAGGGTTTTCGCTACCAAGGGTTGATTCAGCGATACTAGAGAGAGGAAAAATGGCTGCAGAGAGCAACCAAGGAAAGAGTTTGAGTTTGAATTTCATTTTTTCAGTCCACTTTTTTAAATTGTGAACTGAGTTTACAAGAAAAAGCTGAATTGAAGCTGAAAGAGACTTACAAAAAAGTGATCACAATGCGCAAACCACCTAACTGACTGTGTTCAAACTGAAGCTTGGCACCATATTGATTCACTATATCTTGCACTACTGCCAGACCAATGCCATTTTCAGAGCGTCTTTCATCCAACCTTTTCCCTCTCTGCCCTAAAGCATCTAACTGCTCATCTGGCACCCCAATACCATCATCTTCCACAATCAACCTCACGCCCTCTTGTTCCATTTCACAACGCACAAAAACCCTTTTTTGCGCCCATTTACACGCATTATCCAGCAGATTCCCCAGTAACTCATATCCATCCTCCTTTTCCATGGGAAGCTGCTCAATAGAATCAATGTATGTCTTAAATTCAATATTTGGATAAAGACGCTTTAAACTCTCCATTAAAGCAGACAAGTCCGCTTGTAAAGAAAAGCGCTCATCCGAAAGTACAGTTCCCGATACCCTTGCCTGCTTCAGTGTGCGCTCCATCAAGGCTTGCAGTCGATGAGCCTGTTGCTGAAGCTGTTGCCTGACTTCAG
Organism: Piscirickettsiaceae bacterium; assembly: GCA_027019045.1. Lineage (GTDB taxonomy): Bacteria > Pseudomonadota > Gammaproteobacteria > Thiomicrospirales > Thiomicrospiraceae > JALUXI01. Next base: position 33,487 of record JALUXI010000223.1, read on the forward strand.
GACAAGCATTCAACTGAGCATCCTCTAAAATTTGAAAAATAACCTGCAATGGGGTTTTTAAGCTATGTGCCAGATCGGCATTGGCATGCCGAAATCGCTCAAGCTGTTCATGCAGCTCGGTCAAAGTTTGCCTCAAGGCTTGTACTAAAGGGGCGACCTCCAGAGGCAAATTCTCAGGCAACTGATTTAAAGCTTCAGGTTGATGCTGTGCCTGCTCAACCACTGACTGTACTGATTGAAGAGGCGCTAAGCTTTTATGCAAAAATCGACGCACCCACCCAATCATTCCCATCATCACTATCAACGCAATGGCCGAAAAAATGACATCAAATTTTTGCAAAGCTTGTTGAATCGGCAAATGATTCTCAGCCACATAAACCCTAACCTCATGCCCCTGCTTTTGTGCAAGCGTAAACAGCACCAAAACACCCCTCTCCTTACCCTGTTCATCAGGTGCCAAAGTTTCATATGGATTCTCAGGCGGAACATCAGGTGTCCACAAATGATACCCATTTAAAGAGGGAGAAGAGAGACGCTGTTGGCCAGAGAGGATGACATAATAGTGTCCACTATAAGGACGCAGGTAAATAGGTTCAATCGCTTTTTGATTGAATGCAAGTTGACCATTTTTAAAATGGATATGACGCAAAAGCTGCTCAGTATCATGATCAAGACGAGTGACTAAATACTGCTCTACCAAAGAGTGAATCGTCCAAGTCGTCCCCGCCCAAAGTGCCAAGAACACAATGGTCAAGCCACTAAACAATCCAAACTGAAGACGCTGCTGAATACTTTTCTGACTTTCTAGAGCTGCCACTAATCGGTCTCCTCACACAACTGATACCCTTGCCCTCTCAAAGTTTTAATTCGTTTGGCGCCAACCAACCTACGCAAGCGGCTAATATACACCTCCACCATATTTAAATCCTTATCATCAGAGTCTTCAGTCATCAACTCCATTAAATAAACTTTACTTAACACCTGTCCAGGACGACGCATCAATGCACTCAATAGGGTAAACTCCACAGCCGTTAAAGTATGCCTCTTCCCATCCACCGTCACCTCTTTACGAGCCAAATTCAAAATTAAGTCCCCCACCTGTATGGTCTCACCGTCCTCAGTCACACCCAAACGGCGAAGCAACGCCACAATTCGAGCTTGCAGCTCCTCAAAATGAAACGGCTTGCCCACATAATCATCCGCCCCTGCCTGCAACCCTTCTACCCGCTCTTGCCAAGCATTACGAGCGGTCAATATCAGAACAGGCGTCTTATCTCCCGCTGCTCGTCTTTGCTGTAACAGCGACAAACCATCCAACTTTGGTAAGCCCAAATCCAATAACACTAAATCAAAATCCTCTTCCTGCCAATACCAAAGACCCTCTTCTCCATCCGCTGCAGTCTGCACCGAATAGCCTAATTTTTCTAATGCCTGTTTTAAATGCTTAGCAATCAAAGACTCATCTTCAACCAAAAGTATCCGCATCCACTCCTCCTTTTATTTGCTCAACATCCTACCATAATCACCGCAGACCACTGAAGTAAGACAAAGACCTATTCTTCTTTACAAGCAAGCAACATTTAATCCTATCTATTCAGGAATTGGATGTAAATGCAAACAATTATCATTGACTTTATTGTATCGATTAAATAAAATCCCTTCCAGTTGTTAATAATTATCACTTGCATTAGCAACTAACACTCATTACGTATATCACACTTTTATCCAATTTAAAATGGAGCCACAAAAATGTTCAATTTTTCTAAAATCCCCAGTCCCGCACTGCTAGCAATTACAATGACTTCTCCATACACTGTAATGGCCGATGATACTAATCAACAAATCAGCCAACTCAGCCAACAAGTCTCCGAATTACAACAACAAGTGAATCTCCTTGCTGACCATACCAATACGCCCGCCACTCAAACTCAAGTAGGCGGCTATGGGGAGTTGCACTATAACAATCTCACCACCCGTCAAAATGGCACCACTCTATCAGAGAAAAAGGAACTGGACTTTCACCGATTTGTTTTATTTATCAACCACCAATTTGATGAAAAAGTTCGTTTTTTTTCCGAGTTAGAATTGGAACATAGCATTGCGGGTGAAGGTCAAAAAGGAGAGGTTGAGCTTGAACAAGCCTATATAGAAATGGATCTCACCCCTCAGACTCGACTGAAAGCGGGCATACTCCTTCAGCCGATTGGAATTCTTAATGAAACCCATGAACCTAATACTTTTTATGGTGTTGAAAGAAACCCTGTTGAGAAAAACCTCATTCCAGCTACTTGGTGGAGTGGCGGAATCGCATTGAGTCATCAAATTGGACAAACTGGAAAAGTGGACTTTTTGATTGGGGAAGGCCTTAAAACCAGTGATGGATATAGCATTCGTAAAGGTCGTCAAAAAACTGCTAAAGCCAATGCAAATGACCTTTCCTATACCGTTCGACTTCAATTTAACCCCAACCCTGGATTCAATATTGGCGGTAGCGTCCATTATGAAAGCAATATTGCCCAAAGTACTCTTCCCAATGCTTCTGATGCCATGCTTTTAGAAGGTCATCTCCAATATCAAAAAAATCAGTTGGGGTTAAAAGCATTGTATGCACAGTGGCAAATTCAAGGCAGTGTAGCTAAGAATGCCCATGCTAACCGCCAAATAGGTTTTTATATTGAACCAAGCTACCTAGTCACCGAAAAGATTGGACTTTTCACTCGATACAATCAATGGAATAACTCAACAACTTCTGATTTAGAAGATACACAAGTAAATATCGGTATCAACTATTGGCCACACCCAAATGTTGTCTTTAAAGCAGACTATCAATGGTTGAATGATGGACGAGTTGGGAGCGATAAAGAAACCAATGGATTTAACCTTGCTGTAGGTTATCAATTTTAATACCTACACTGCATTTTAAACTTTACCCCTGCACACTTTGATTTTTCATCGTGTGCTTTCCGTTTAAAAGGGATATGTCATGAAAAAATGTTTCAGCCTGACCACTTTTTGGCTACTTTTATTTGCTGGACAGCGTTATGCCTTAGCCTTCTATACCCCTGAAGGAGCCGCATTAGCACAACAATTTATTAGTCAATCAACAAACCCTCAACTTCAAAAACAGTATCTTTGGCTAACCCCACAAATCCAAGCCCAAATACAAGCCATTCTTGGACATCGCTACCCAAAAATTCGCCTACCTTATTGGCAGCACCAAAATAAAAATACATTTATTTGGGTGCTGGAAGAAAAGGGCAAAGACCTTCCTATAACGGTCGGCATTGTGATTAAGGATCAAAAAATCGATCAACTGAGGATTCTTAAGTTTCGTGAAAGTCGAGGTTGGGAGGTCAAATATCCCAGCTTTACCCAACAATTCAATCATGCACAGATCAAACAAAACCAGCTGTCCAAACAAATTGATGGTATCAGCGGAGCCACCTTATCCGTCAATGCCGTCAAAAAACTCGCTAAACTGGCACTTATACTAACGCATGAAGTGGAAAATAAAAAATGAACAGATTCCAGTTACAAAAAATAGCTCGACGATTTCATAAGTCATTGGCCTATTTTGTCGCTCTCGGCCTTTTTTGGTTTACAACGACTGGATTTTTGCTAAATCATACAGAGGACTTTAAACTAGATCAACAAACCATCCACTCACCTTGGCTTTTAAAGCTATTCCATTTTGAGCCACTTCTTCCTCACCAGCTGGTGACACTACCGAATGCAGAAATCATTACCACCAATTATGGCAGCTTCTGGAATCAAAAACTGATTCTTCCCAACGAACAGGTAAAAGAAGCCACTCTCTACCCCTTTCAAGGCATGACAACTTATCTACTACTCACAAATCAAAACGCCCTATATATCGTTACACCTGATGGAGACATCATCGAAAGACGCCAAATACCTATAAGTCACTTATGTACACTTAAAAAACAGATAGGAATTTGCACAACTCATCAATTTTTAACCCTTAATCATGACTTAAGTGCGTTCGAAAAAGTCAATATCCTTAATGAACCAACAACTGAACAACTTATCAATCATCAATCTATTTCCATCAACCAACTGCCCGAAAGACTCTTGAAAAACTGGAAAAGCCCCCTATCATGGGAAGACCTTATTTTAAAGATGCACAACGGCGTTCTGTTTCAGTCTATTGGAAAATGGATACTAGATATTTTTACCTTCATACTATTACTCTTTATAATAAGCGGCTTAATTTTAACCTTAAAAAAAAGACAACCCATTAAATGAAAAAATTCAACTTTAAACAAACACTCCTCCTCCTTTCAATAATGGGGGCAACCCAACCAGCTTTCGCCAATAGCCCTTGGCAGATTGAAGGGGATTTAACGGGCATTGCACAAACAAGCAACCAATCTCAACTGGAACCTGGTTTTGAGTCATCGGGCGATCTTTTTATAACCTACCAAAACAATCAGTGGCAAGGCACGCTTCACTTAGAGGGAAATACTACACCTAGACAAAATAGTGTGACCAGTCAAATAGCAGACAGTAATGCAGATGCCTTTTCAGCCACAGATCAATATGACAATGGTCGTATTCAGCTTTCTGAACTCTTTTTAAGCTTTAAAACTACACGCTCAGACATCCTTCAACAACTGGATTTTGGAATATTAGATGCCACTGCGCTATTTGATACACACCCCATTATGAATGATGAAAACACACAATTTATCGCCTCATCCCTTGTCAACAATCCGACAATTGATTTCCCTGACTATACACTGGGAGTTGTTGCCACGCTGAATGCAGGCTTAAAGCCCAACCGTCAGAGTTTTGTAGGCATTTACTCAGGCGAAGGACTCGCTGACAGCGCAAGCAGGGATTATAATGAAACTCTTGATGTTGCCCCCGATAAAAAAGGGCTTTTTATTATTGCGGAAACCCAAATCATTGATACTTCTATTCATCATCTTTCTACTGGTGCTTGGATTCATACAGGTCCCCATACAGAATTGGACAACCCAAACAATGATGATTTGAAAAACTACGGTATTTATTTAACAGCCAGTCATCAAATGCAGAAAAATACCATTGGAATGCATTTGGGCTATGCCAACCCAGAAGTGAATGATTACAATATGGCGGTCAGCTTAAGTGTCGAACACACTTACAATTCTCAATGGACAGCAGGACTAGGAGGAACCTATCAATCTGCCTCTAGCCATACCCAGCTTAAAGACCGTCAAACCATTGAGGCCTATGGTCGTTACCAACTCAATCAAAGTGATGTTTATCTCACCCCATCGGTACAGTATTTAACCCATACCGACATCGGTAAAGATGTGATGACTGCCAATATAAGATTGAGCTATCTGTTTTAGGGTATTTTAAACAGAAGACGCACCCATAAAAAATGCCGCAACTTTGCGGCATTGTCATTTTCTTAGAGGGCGAATTTCAGGGATAAAAGCTGAGTAGTGACTATCTAAAAAGGTTTCATCACCACTAACACCAAAATGCCAAACAGCAAAAACAGCGGGATTTCATTCATCCAGCGATAAAACACCCCATTGTGATTCAACTGGTTTTTCGCCACCATCTGTTTGACTTGTGCCTTACACCACAGGTGATACCCCAATAACAGAGCCACTAAAGTCACTTTGGCATGCAACCAACCACTGGCAGAGGGGAAATACACCACCCATAATGCAATACCCGTCCCAATAGCGAACATCATTATAATCGTCATAAATTTATAGAGCTTCTGTGCCATCACCACTAAACGACTCACATCTTCACCGTTATACTGCCCTTCCACATAATGCACAAAAATCCGAGGCAGGTAAAACAACCCCGCCATCCATGACATCACAAATAAAATGTGAAATACCTTTAACCAAAGCATTGAATTTTCCATCTGAGTCTCCATGTTAAGTGATACAATTTTGAATAATCGTCAGATTGAGCGTTTTGCACGAGAAGGACGCAAGAGAAAAAAGAGATAAAATTTTCTGAATTGAGACGGAAAATGCAGGCAATAGTCGACTATTGCCAAGTTTTCCAACGAAGAGTCAGGAGATTTTAGCCTTTTTTATCCGTGGCCATCTTGTGCAAAGCGCTCAATTATACCGATAGATTAGTTAACAAATAGGAAAGAAATATGAAAATTGAAAAAGATAAGGTTGTCGAAATCAACTACACCCTCAAAGACAAAGATGGGAATGTGATGGACGCCTCAAACGGTCAACCTTTGGCTTACCTTCACGGACACGGCAACCTTATCCCAGGGTTGGAAAAAGAGCTGGAAGGCAAAGAAGTCGGCGATAAGTTTACGGTAACGATTCCAGCCGCAGAAGCTTATGGTGAACGCAATGATGCGTTGGTGCAAACAGGTGTTCCCAAAGAGATGTTCCAAGGCGTGGACAACCTAGAAGTCGGTATGCGTTTTGAAGCACAGACTGAACAAGGCATGCACTCAGTTGAAATCACTGAAGTGACCGACGAAGGGGTCACTGTTGATGGTAACCACCCACTTGCGGGACAAGACCTCACCTTTGACATTGAAGTCATGAGTGTGCGTGATGCCACAGAAGAAGAGCTTGAACATGGTCATGCACACGGTGCGGGCGGGCACCAACACTAAACTTTCTCTTAGGGAAGTGCTGATTAAAAACCGATACACTGTTATCGGTTTTTTTATGCCCAAAATTCAGCTTCATTTCAGTTTTGACGGGCATAATAGTCGTTTGAAAAGTTATTTTACAAACTAAGGAGCCATCATTATGGGATGCAATTGCGAAATTGAAATTAAAGATCGTTCAGAAGCCAAAACTCTCTGGATACTCCTTGCACTCAATGGCACTATGTTTGTAGTGGAAATGATCACGGG
>JALUXI010000224.1 GCA_027019045.1 Piscirickettsiaceae bacterium
GTATATGTCTAAACAGATGGAAACAACAGAGTGTACTTACATTAAGGGTAAAGATGATAGTTTAGAGCAATCTATTTTTCGAATGCAGTCCATTTTGCAGGAAACGGGTTTTGAAATTGAAGAAGCCTCATGGTTAAACCCGATCCCTCATGTCTATTCTGTGCATATTCGAGACGGTCGAAACCCTGGGTTATTTACCAATGGTAAGGGGTCAAGCCAAAAAGCGACTTTGGCGAGCGCTTTAGGTGAGTTTTTTGAAAGACTAGAAACCAACTACTTTTTTTCCGATTATTGGTTACAGCCCATTTTAGAACAGCAAGATTGGCTCTATTTCCCTGATGAAAAAAAGTTCTCTGTTGAAGAATACCGCTCGTGCCTCTCTCCCGAGCTGTGGGAAATCTATGATTCAGAACAGCGAATTCGGGGTGAGGACTTATTGAGTTTTAATGATGAAGATTCATGGATTCGCTGTTTGCCGCTCTACAAGGTGAGCAGGACTGGGGATTTTGAGAAAAATCCAGTTTATTTTCCGATGAACTTATTGAGCAATTTGTATGCGAGTAATGGCTTAGCGGCGGGGAATACACAGGTTGAAGCGCAGGTTCAAGCGTTGTCGGAAGTGTTTGAACGCTGGGTGAAGAATCGAATTTTGCGGGAAAACCTCTGTTTGCCAGAGGTACCCGATGAGCGATTGCTGAATTTCCCTGTGGTGATGGAGGCGATTGAGAAACTGCGCTCATTAGGCATTGAAGTTTCTGTTCGAGATGCCTCATTGGGCGGAAAGTATCCTGTGATCAGTGTGATTCTATTTGAACAAGCCGCTGGGCAATGTTTTGTTTCATTCGGTGCGCATCCCATTTTTGAGGTGGCACTGGAACGAACACTAACAGAGTCGTTGCAAGGACGAAGCTTAGAACAGCTGGATGGGTTTCAAACACCTGTCTTTGATGAAGAGGTGGTGGCGAGTGACGAAAATATCGAAAATCACTTTATCGATGCTAGTGGATTATGGCATGTTCGTTTTATTGGGCATCAGGCGGATTTTGATTATGTCGATTGGGACTATGCAGGCGAGCCAACGGATACGCAAGGGCAGTGGCAGCAGCTGGTCACTACGATTGAAGCAGAGGGGCATCCGATCTATTTAGCAGAGTATGAACACTATGGTGTGCCTGCTTGTAGAGTGGTGGTGCCTGGGATGTCTGAAATCTATCCGATGAGTGAGTTGGTGGAGAATAACCAAAATATTGGTCGTGAAGTGCGGGACTTAATGCAGGCACTGGCTGATTCTACGCAAGAGAAACATCACTTTTTAGAAGCCTTGGAGGCATTTGAATCTCTCGGTTTAAGTGACCATCAAGGCATGGCCAATTTGATTGGTTTGCAGGCGGATGGCGATAGCTATTGGCAACAGTTGAAAGTGGTCGAGTTTCGGATGTGGCTTTATCTGGCAATTAAAGATTATGATACTGCCGCAGAGTGCATCGAAGATAGCTTTTACTATGTCGAAGATGAAGAGATGCGTGTGTTTTATCAATGTTTATTGTTTATGTTGAATCGGCAGTTGTATCAAGTTGAAGATGAAGTGGATGAAGCCGCTTTGATGGCATTGTTTGGTCAAGAAAGGGTGCAAAAAGCTAAGGCTTGTATTGAGGGGGAGATGATTTTTGGCGGCTTGACTATTGGGAATAAGGTCTTTATTGAAAGCAAAAACCATCAGACGATGTTAGAGATTTACCGTCAAATAAACGAAGTGAAATGCCACCCTGTGAACAAACAAACCTGCTAAAATATGCCGATTCAATAGTGAGTGTGAGATTCGAAGATGAAACTAGATTTTTTAGATTTTGAACAACCGATTGCGGAATTGGAAGCCAAAATTGATGAGTTGCGTCACCTTAAAGGGGATGAAGATTTTGATTTGATTCAAGAAATTACCGCTTTAGAAAATAAAAGTCGCAGCTTAACCGAGTCTATTTTTAAGAATCTCACCGATGTGCAGATTGCACAACTTTCTCGTCATCCACAACGCCCCTATATGTTGGATTATCTTCAACATATCTTTACTGATTTCCAAGAGTTGCATGGCGACCGAGCTTTTGCAGATGATAAAGCGATTGTCGGTGGATTGGCTCGGATTGAAGGTGAACCTGTGATGGTGATTGGTCAGCAAAAAGGGCGTACTACCAAAGAGAAGGTGGAACGCAACTTTGGAATGCCACGACCAGAAGGCTATCGTAAAGCGTTGCGATTGATGAAAATGGCAGAACGCTTTGGCTTGCCCATTTTAACTTTCATCGACACCCCAGGTGCCTACCCTGGCATTGATGCAGAAGAGCGATTCCAGAGTGAAGCCATTGCCCGTAACCTGATTGAGATGACGGAATTGAAAGTGCCGATTGTCTGTACTGTAATCGGTGAAGGTGGATCAGGCGGTGCCTTGGCGATTGGTGTGGGCGATGTGACCATGATGATGCAGTATTCGACCTACTCAGTCATCTCCCCTGAGGGGTGTGCGTCCATTCTTTGGAAAAACCAAGCCAATGTCGCAGATGCGGCATCCGCTTTGGGGATTACCGCCCCTCGTTTAAAAGAGTTGGGATTGGTGGATGTCATTATTCCAGAGCCTTTAGGGGGCGCGCATCGCAATCATAAAGAGGCGGCGAATAATTTGAAAAAAGCACTCACCGACCAGTTGGCGATGATGAAGGGTCAGCCGATGGATGAACTGTTAGATCGCCGTTATCAACGCTATATGTCTTATGGCAATTGGGAAGAATAATTTTTAAACTCAAATGAACAGTTCAGATCAGACGGTTGTTGAAGCGATACACACGCTTTGGCAGCCGTTTTTGCTTTCTGAGGAGTCTAAAGATTTCTCCCAACCTTTTCGCCGAGTGGTTATCGCCCTGAGTGGGGGGATGGATTCGGTTGTGTTGCTTCATGCCTGGGGGCAGGCATTAAAATCCTTGACAGAGGCGTGGCAAGCCACTATTCGACAGGCCACACAGGTGGTGCATGTGCATCATGGATTACAGTCAAGTGCAGATGATTGGGCGGCATTTTGTCAGCAATTGGCCATTGAAAATGAATGGTTGTTTCGTCTTGAACGCATTGAACTCCCAGAAGCGATGATTCAGCAACGAGGGCTGGAACAGGCGGCTAGACAATTGCGTTATCAAGCTTTGCAGCAGGGGTTGGGAGAGGGTGATTGGTTACTGACCGCTCATCATCAAAGAGATCAGGCTGAAACGGTTTTGTTAAATCTGTTTCGTGGTAGTGGCGTGGCAGGTTTGCAGGGAATGCCACAGAAAAAGCCGCTGACACCTTCAAAGGCAATACATCTTCGACCTTTGTTAAAGGTGCCTTATTCCGTGCTACGAGCCTATGCAGAAAATCATCAATTGCAGTGGGTGGAGGATCCGAGTAATCAACAGGTCGATTTTCGGCGAAATGCCATCCGTCATCAAGTGCTGCCTGCGATTGAACGGCACTGGCCTCAGGTGCAGAAAAAAGTGGCAGAAACTGCTGAGCATTTACAAGAGGCAAATGCGTTATTGTTAGAGTTAGCAGAAGCCGATTTATCTCAGTGTCCCCAAGCCAGTTGGCCCGCTTCAGGGTTAACCCCTGCTTACCATTGGATTGAGATGGCACATTTACAAAAATTATCCGTGGCACGCATCAAAAATGCACTCAGGCTTTGGTTTAAGCAGCAATTAGGACAGACTATAAGACAGCAAACCCTGCAACAGGTGCTTGAACAGATGGTCTTGAGTGATAGCGTTTCGGCCAAAATCCTCTTACAGGACTGGGAAATTTGGAAAAATTTTGGTCGAATTTATTTGGTTGAAAGAAATTTTAAAAACAATGAGTTATATAATTTATCTAAAGAGATCTATAACGATTTTCGCTTTGAAGTCATCAACCCCGCTGCACTTGAACAGATTGACGTGGAAGCATGGAGCAGTTTTGCCAAGGCAAAGCAGTCGGCAAGATTTCAATCCAGTGGTCGTTATCAAAAATGGTTCCAGAAAATGAAGATTCCTCCGTGGCAGAGAGCGAATTGGCCAGGTATTTGGATTGAAAACCGTTTTATTCTAATAGGGATGGCAGAATGTTCTCATTGCGTGCGTTTAAAGCCAGGTATTTGAATCTGTTTTCCATCCTTTTCACGCCTTAAATTTTGCTTAAATCTGCCTTTTCCGCTATAATTCGCTACCATTCTATGGTTCTAAAAGCCATCTTGAGCGCTTTGCATGAGTGGGGCACGAGAGAAAAAAGAGATAAAACTTCTCGAATCGAGGCGGAAAACGCAGGCAATAGCCCGCTATTGCCAAGTTTTTCAACGAAGAGTCGGGGAGTTTTAGCCTTTTTAATCCGTGTATCCATCTCGTGCGAAGCGCTCATCTTAAAAGTCCTTTGAGGGATGCTCGCGATCCGTTCTCTCTCAAATTTAAACATTACGAGTGTCATGACAAAATATATATTTGTAACAGGTGGGGTAGTTTCTTCCCTTGGAAAAGGGATTGCTGCGGCATCTTTGGGTGCTTTATTGGAAGCACGAGGTCAAAAGGTCAGTATGTTAAAAATGGATCCCTATATCAATGTGGATCCTGGTACCATGAGTCCTTTACAACATGGTGAAGTCTTTGTTACTGATGATGGAGCGGAAACCGATCTTGATTTAGGCCACTATGAACGCTTTGTACAGCGCCATTTCACTCGTCATAATAGTTTTTCTACTGGGCAAGTTTACGAAAGTGTCATCCGTAAAGAACGCAAAGGTGAATACTTGGGCGGCACAGTACAGGTCATTCCACACATCACGGATGAAATCAAACGCCGTATTAAGCGAGCCGCTGAAGGTTTTGATGTCATTATTGTTGAAGTGGGCGGAACAGTTGGCGATATTGAATCACTGCCTTTTCTCGAAGCGATTCGTCAGATGGGTGTAGAGCAGGGACGAGATAACACCCTATTTATGCATTTGACGCTGTTACCCTATATTGCCGTCGCAGGTGAGGTGAAAACCAAGCCAACACAACACTCGGTTAAAGAGTTGCGTTCCATTGGCATTCAACCCGATATTTTGGTCTGCCGTTCAGAATTACCTCTTTCAGAGAGTGAACGCAAAAAGATTGCTCTCTTTACTAATGTGGAAGAGAAAGCGGTGATCAACTCTTTAGATGCCGATACCATCTATGCGGTTCCCAGAATGCTGCATGAACAGCAGCTAGATGAATTGGTGGTCAAACGGTTGGGGATTGATGCCAAGCCAGTCGATCTATCCGATTGGGATGCGGTGGTGAAGGCACAAATGAACCCAACTCGCAGTGTGGAGATTGCGATGGTGGGTAAATATGTTGATTTAACAGAAGCCTATAAGTCCTTGATTGAAGCCTTGATTCACGCAGGGATTCATACCCATACCAAGGTGAATATCCACTATGTTGATTCTGAAAAGCTTGAAACCAATGGTTTGGCCGCTATCGAAAATGTCGATGCCATTTTGGTACCAGGGGGCTTTGGTGAAAGGGGCGTGGAAGGTAAGATTAAGGCAATTCAATATGCCCGTGAAAACAAGGTGCCTTATTTAGGCATCTGTTTAGGGATGCAGATGGCGGTGGTAGAATATGCCCGTCATGTTGCGGGCTTAGAGAATGCCCATAGCACCGAGTTGAACCCTCAAACTCCACACCCAGTGGTGGCATTGATTACCGAATGGGTGGATGAGAATGGTGAAGTGGTACAACGAGATGAAAGTTCAGATTTAGGCGGAACCATGCGTTTAGGGGGGCAAAATTGCCGCTTAAAATCAGGTTCAAGCATGGCGGAGATTTATGGTGATGAAGTAATTCGTGAACGCCATCGCCACCGCTATGAAGTGAATGATGGTTATGTCCCAACTTTAGAAAAAGCAGGACTGGTGATTTCAGGGCGCTCTGAGGATGGTGACTTGGTGGAAACGATTGAAATTCCAGAGCATCCTTGGTTTGTGGCATGTCAATTCCATCCTGAGTTTACCTCCACCCCAAGAAATGGGCATCCACTATTTTCAGCCTTTGTGGAAGCCACCAACCTAGCCAAACAACAAGGAGAGGGTTAATGCGACTATGTGGGTTTGAAGTGGGGATTGACCAGCCCTTATTTTTAATTGCTGGACCGTGCGTTATTGAGTCTGAAACCTTGGCCTTGGAGACGGCGCAACAGTTAAAAGAATTGACCGAAGAGGTCGGGATCCCCTTTATTTATAAATCCTCTTACGATAAAGCCAATCGCTCATCCACTAAAAGCTTCCGTGGCTTAGGGGTGGAAGAGGGATTACGCATTTTGCAGAGAGTGAAAGATGAAGTGGGCGTACCTGTTTTGACTGATGTGCATGAAGACTCGCCTTTGGATGAGGTTGCCTCGGTCGTGGATGTGATGCAAACCCCCGCCTTTTTAGTTCGTCAGACCAACTTTATCCAAAATGTTTGCCGTCAAGGCATCCCTGTGAATATTAAAAAAGGGCAGTTTCAAGCACCTTGGGATATGAATCAGGTGGTGGAAAAAGCCCGTGAAGTGGGGAATGATCAGGTGATGGTGTGTGATCGTGGCACTTCATTTGGTTATAACACCCTGATTTCAGATATGCGAGGGCTCGCCTCCATGCGAACAACAGGTTGTCCTGTGGTATTTGATGCGACACACTCCGTTCAGCAACCAGGTGGACAAGGCACCACTTCAGGCGGACAAAGAGAGTTTGTCCCTGTGTTGGCGAGAGCAGCGATTGCGGCGGGAGTCTCTGGTGTGTTTATGGAAACCCATCCCGATCCAGAATGTGCGTTAAGTGATGGTCCTAATATGTGGCCACTTGGACAATTAAAGCCACTGCTTGAAACCATGAAAGCACTGGATGATTTGGTCAAAGCGCAAGGCTTTATTGAGAATGACCTCATTTTGAAGTGATTTAATCTTGCTGTCATATTGAACAGCATAGAATAGCGCTAATAAAATTTTTAAGAAAAAAGTAAGGAAGCATAATGACTGCAATTAAAGATATTAAAGCCAGAGAAGTGATTGACTCTCGTGGTAATCCAACTGTAGAAGCCGAGGTTTATTTAGAAGATGGTTCAATGGGACGAGGTATTTCTCCTTCAGGTGCCTCAACGGGTTCTCGCGAAGCGATTGAATTACGAGATGGCGACAAAAGCCGTTATATGGGTAAAGGGGTGTTGAATGCAGTCAAAAATATCAACACTGAGATCCGTGATGCCTTGATTGGGAAAGATGCGACCGATCAAAAAGCGATTGATCAGGTGATGATTGATCTAGATGGAACACATAATAAAGCTCGTTTAGGTGCCAATGCCATTTTAGCGGTTTCTATTGCGACAGCTAAGGCTGCAGCCGCTTCAAAAGGCGTTGAGTTGTTTGAGTATCTTAAAACCGATACCTATCAAATGCCTGTTCCGATGATGAATATCATCAATGGTGGGGAACATGCCGATAACAGTGTGGATTTCCAAGAGTTTATGATTATGCCAGTCGGCGCACCTTCAATGGCAGAAGCGATTCGTTATGGTGCGGAAGTATTCCACACCTTGAAAAAAGTGTTGCATGATAAAGGCTATAACACCGCTGTCGGTGATGAGGGTGGTTTTGCACCAGATTTGAAGTCGAACGAAGAAGCGATTACGGTGATTCTTGAAGCGATTGAAAAAGCAGGGTATCAGCCAGGTAAAGATATTATGCTGGCAATGGATGCAGCCTCTTCAGAGCTTTATGAAGGTAACGGTGTGTACAACTTGAAGTCTGAAAACCGTAAGTTGACCTCAGCTGAAATGGTTGACCTATTGGGTGAGTGGTCACAAAAATATCCAATCATCTCAATTGAAGATGGGTTGGATGAGAGTGATTGGGATGGCTTTAAGTTACAAACTGAAAAATATGGTGATCGTCTACAAATCGTAGGAGATGACCTCTTTGTGACCAATCCTAAGATTCTAAAAGAAGGGATTGAAAAAGGCATTGCCAACTCAATTCTGATCAAGATTAACCAGATTGGTACTTTGACTGAAACCTTTGAAGCAATTCAAATGGCTAAAGATGCGGGTTATACCGCTGTGATCTCTCACCGCTCAGGTGAAACAGAAGATACCACTATTGCCGATATCGCAGTAGCGACTGGGGCTGGACAAATTAAGACAGGTTCTATGTCTCGTACAGACCGTATTGCGAAATACAACCAATTGTTGCGTATTGCAG
>JALUXI010000225.1 GCA_027019045.1 Piscirickettsiaceae bacterium
TGCGGCATCTTCCACCACGGGGATCTGATATTGGTGACACAGCTCAACAATTCGTTCAATTTCACACGGCATCCCCAGTGTGTGCATCGGTACACAGGCGGCGATTCTTTTACCCGTTTGCTTGTCAAAACAGCCCGCTGCTTGCTGCTCGGTTTGGGTTTGCAAATAGGTTTCCAGTGCCGCCGCACTTAGCCCTAACGAGGTTTTATCTACATCTAAAAACAGCGGCTCGGCACAGAGCTGGGCAATGGCATTGGCGGTGGCGACAAAGGTGAGAGATTGCGTCAGTACCAACTCATTCGGCTTAACCCCCACCACTCGCAAAGCCAGCATCAGTCCTGCTGTGCCATTGACCACTGCCACCCCCTGTTTTGCCCCCACAAAGTCCGCTACCTGCTGTTCAAACTGAATGACATATTCGCCAACAGACGAAACAAAAGTGGAGTCAACACATTCAGCCACCAACCGCTTTTCCTGCTCATTAAAACAGGGGGCATGCAAGGGAATCAGTCTTTCAGGCTCCACTCCGTAATAATCTCGAATGTTCCTTTGTAGAGAAGACAACAGTTCAGACGGTGTACTCATTGATAACCACCACTTTTCAGAATCTAAATCATTTCTTGAATGATATTTTGAAATTTTTCTTCGCTCAGCTGACCGACTGTCTTTTCAATGAGCGAGTAATGAGCAGCAAAAACTTTACTAGGGCGAATATAACTGGTTAAAGACAACCCCCCTTCACAAAAATCTTGCTTTGAAAGCAAAATACCGTGAGGGTCTTGATGGGCTTTACTGGTAATCTGACATAACCACCAATCTTCCTGATTTGCCTGAGCGACAACCACAGCAGGTCGAAGTTTAAAATCTGATAAATCTGAAAACGGAAATCTAACAAAAATGACTTGCTTTATTGATATGCTTTCCATGCTTCCTCTTCATCTTCATTAAGCCAGTCACTTAAAGCTCGCTCACTTAACAATGCAGTTTCATACTTGCTCTGCTCAATCTGTCTTGTATACTTAGCAAATAAAAAATCTAAGTAATCTGCCACCTCCTGCTGCATTGAAACAGGCAATTGTGACAATTTCTCTTCCATTTTTACCTTGATTTCTTGATCTATTGCCATTTTGACTCCCTTGACTTTCAAATTATTCTACACATTATATTGACTGGCTTTATACTGCTTTAGATGTTCTGGTTGGGTAAACCAGTGGATGGTTTCTTTGAGGCCTTGTTCTAGTGAGTATTGGGGTTGCCAGCCTGTGAGGTGTTTGATTTTTTGATTATCACCCCAGAGCCGGAAGACTTCGGAATCTTTGGGTCTGAGCCTTTGCGGGTCGGTGATAAATTCGACATCTGCATCCATCAGCTGTTTAATCAATTCCAGCGTATCTTGCACTGAAATTTCATAGTTGGAGCTGATATTGACGGTTTCGCCAATGGTATTTTCATTTGCCATCAATGCCATCATCCCCTGACAAGTATCCAAGACAAAATTGAAATCCCGTGTGGGCGAAGTATCGCCTAGTTGAATCTGTTTCATGCCGTTGGCAATCTGAGTAATAATAGTTGGAATCACCGCTCTTGCTGACTGTCTGGGGCCATAGGTATTAAAAGGTCGGGCAATGGTGACAGGCGTTTCAAAGGCGTTAAAATAGCTCATCGCCATCGAATCCGCACCGATTTTACTGGCACTGTAAGGAGACTGCGGCTGAAGAGGGTGCTGTTCATCAATGGGGACATATTGGGCAGTACCATAGACTTCAGAGGTGGAGGTGTGCATAAACCGCCGTACCTGCTGGTCTTTTGCCGCCTGCACCATATTTAAGGTGCCATTCACATTGGTTTCGACATAGGAGTTGGGCGCAAGATAGGAGTAAGGAATGGCGATTAAAGCCGCCAAATGAAACACCGTATCAATCCCTTCACACAACCCTTGGCAAAAAAAAGGGTCTCGCACATCCCCACTGACAATCTCCATCTGAGAGGCATACGGCGAATGATCTAACCAGCCCCAGCTATTAAAGGAGTTATAGAGCGTTAATGCCCGCACCTTTGCCCCTGCTTGGGCAAGCTGTTCCGCTAAATGTGAACCAATAAATCCATCTGCCCCTGTGACCAATACGGAGCGATCCTGCCAATAGCCGCTTTCCATTCTGTTTTATCCCAAAATCTGTTGATATTTGCGTTCCGCCCGCAATACTTTTTCGACATAAGCTCGGGTTTCTGCAGATTGATGCTGTTGTCGTAGTTTGCGATAAATTTGCTTAGGATTCAATCTATTTATGCGTTCAATGGCCGATTCTTTATCCTTGCCAAACAGTTTAAGGACGGTTGAAAGCCCTCCATTATAGGCAGCAATGGCTAATATTTTTTTGCTAATTCGATTCCGAATCTGTGAAAGGTATTCATTTTGCAGCAATCCCAAATAGGCGGTTCCCATGCGGATATTATTTTTAGAGTCAAACAGCACCTCAGCCTCGGGCACCCCTTCTTTAAAATCAATGTGACGATAGACATCTTGCCCTGCTGATGCAGGTTTAATTTGCATCAAGCCCAAGGCTTTTGAACCGCTGACGGCTTTAGGATTAAAGCCACTTTCGGTCTCCATAATCGCAAACACCAAGGCGGGGTTAACCGAAAACTGATCCGCATACTCATCTACCCAGTGTTGATACTGGTGGATGGGATCACTAATAGATTGCTTTTTCATCGGTAAAGACAAAACTAAATGATTGGTTAACTCTTTTGCTTCATGCAGATAGGCTTCAGGATGGGCTAAGATGTGGTTTACAAAACGATACACATCCGAAGGGTACCGCATCGGCTTGCCTTCCTGATTCAACACCTTGCCATAAAAGAAAGGCACCTTGTGTGACTGAATCGGTGCTTTTGAAAACAGTTGTTCTTCTGGAATGAGACGGTCGCTTAACAACAGGCGGGTTAAAGCTCTTTTTAAATTAGCTTGCGTGGTTAAAGATTTTGGCAATACCAAACGCAGTTGATTGCCAATCACTTGATAATGTGCATCTAAGGTGCTGTGATTTGTTGGTTGAGAATACGAAACATGCTTGATGTGCAGCTTGTGCAATGCTTGAACACTTCTGGACTGGGGATTTTGGAATTTTTTTGTTTTTTTGGGAGATTTTGTTTGCTCAGTTTCAGGTTCATCAACCGCTTGTGTTCTGTCCCCTGTCGTGACCATTTTTAAAGTTGCCTCAGCTGGCTGTTCAGATAAAAGTAGTTGTTTTTCTTGAGGTGATACCTGTTCTGTCACTTGAGCATGATCTTGCAGAACAGCAGCCGTCCCCAATATGCCCACACTGGCGGCAATCACGACCGCCAATGCAATCAAGAAGTTGTAAAAGAATTGATGTATTGCCATCTTGCCTGCCTCTGCTAAAACCGAATAATATGAGAGCTTTGCACGAGATGGCTTCACGGATAAAAAAGGCTAAAATTCCCCGACTCTTCGTTGAAAAACTTGGCAATAGCTAGCTATTACCTGCGTTTTCCGCCTCGATTCGAGAAATTTTATCTCTTTTTTCTCTCGCGTCCCACTCGTACAAAGCTCTCAATCTATTTAAAGCAAAGGCAGTGCCAAGTTTTTTGTCAAAAAAATGACGCTATCGGATATAGTTAAATAGTGACATTTTTTGAACTTTAGAGAAAATCTGCTGCGCCATCTGAAGCGCATTTTGTTTTTTGGTAAAGTCGGCAATGCCTTGAACCACATCCATCTCTTCAATCTTGGAACGCCGTTCATCAAGTGACATTTTGAAGGACTGACCTGCATCTTTTTGGGTTTGAATACGATTTTGTCGTCCACCAATTTCAGCCATGACACCTGACATATGATCTAACGCTTTAGTAAAATCTGATGCAATGTCTGGTGGGGGCTGCTGTCCTTTATCCAGATAATCCTTCAATTGAATCATCACATTCAATACATTCTTATCAACACCCGCTGGCAATGAAGTAGCCGTTGGGACATCAAAGACCTTCGCACCATTATCCGTCGTCCTTACTCGTGCAGGATCCCCCTTGTCATCTGGGGCAACTTGGTTATTTGCATCAAAACCAATTTGTACAAACCGTGCGCCATAATTCGCTTTTTGGTCATAGTTTGCCCCAGCATTAGTCGAACCAATATAAGCCGTATACCTACTCCCATTAGAAAGGGGGGCATTGACTGTATCATCTACAAACGCAGCAGAAACATTGACATTATTACCTGCAAACAATAACTCTTTTTCAGGATTTTTACTATTCATCACATTTCGTATATGCTCAATCAACTGCCCTATTTCTGCACCCGTTGCTTTACGGTTTGCAGGATTGTAACTATCGTTCATCATCTGGATAGTCAACTCTCTTGCTCGCTGAACACCATCAATCACTGTTTGGATCTGCGTCTCTTCCAATCCTAACTGAGACTTTGCATAGTCTCCATTTTTCTTATAGGTTTCAATTTGAGAAATGGTTTTTTTCAGGTTATGCACCTGATTCATACCCACAGGATCATCACTGGGTTTATTGATGCGTTTCCCTGTGCTCATTTTTTCTTGAATGGCTAAAATATCAGATTGATGCTTCTGAATCGCATCAATCCCTTGATTATGAAATTGATTAGTTGAAACTCTCATCTTGCTATCCTCTTAAAGCCCCCATCATCGTAGTAAACATCTTCTGAGCAGTTTGGATAATTTGCGCTGAAGCTTGATACGCTTGCTGATATTTCAACAAGTTTGCAGCCTCTTCATCCAAATTCACGCCAGAAAGACTCTCAATACGATTCGTCACCTGCTGTAACACATTCGTTTGTGCTTGACGCTGAATATCTGTTCCACTGACATACAATCCGACATTCACTGACATTTTAGAGTAGCCTCCCAACAAAGTTTCACTCGGATTACCTGCTGTATCCGAATACAACAACTTCTTTGATGCTAAACTTGCCATATTGGCCATATTCACATTATCGCCATAAGCGGCCGCAGCAGGAACTTCATCTAACAAAGAACCATTATTATTGGTATCAACTGGCGACTGTCCCCTTGTCGCAATCTTATTAGGATCTTGTAATGTTTTCTTAAACTGCTGAAGAATATCTTGATGGGGTTTCACAATAAAACTATCGCCATCACTCAGTGCACTGGTATTTCTAAAATCAAACTTCAAACCTTCAACATTTGCCTGGGCGCCATTTACCACGGTGATTTGAGCACCTGTATTGTCTAAAACAGGTTGACCTGTTTGATGGTCGTAAAATGCAAAATCATTGGTTCCCGCACGATATTTTAGCTCATACTCTCTTGCGGTAAAATGTCCAATCTCTGTTAATGCATTTTTAAAATCTGTCTGTTTAGCACCATAGGTAGCTGGTTGAGAAGAAGGGGGTAAATAAGGTGGTTGAGGGTTAGCAGATGCAAAATTAGGGTCAAAACTGACTTTAATATTCGTGCCATCTTCTGCACCTGTATTATGAATATTTTTCATTGCATTTGTGGCTAAAGGCGCAAAAAAGTTATCCCCCGCATTACCATTCAAATCCCAGCCTTGATAGTGTTGCCAGTTGGTAGAAGCCACAATTCCATTCAGTGTCACACCCAACTCATTCTGCGCCTTATCCAACATATTCTTACGGAAATCCAATACCCCGCCTAACTGTCCACCATGAATAAAGTCACTGATTTTTTTACTTTCCCCGCTGATATTCATAAATACTTCTGTACGACTTTCATTAGGAAAATCACTGCGTTTGGCCACCAACTTGGTCAGTGTATTATCACTAATCAAAGGCAACCGTCCATTTGCTGTATGAATATCCACCCTGCCATTTTTTTGTCGATACGGTTTAATATCAATATAAGTACTTAAATCCTTAATCGCCTTTTCTCGTCGATCCAACAAATCATTCGGTGGCTGACTGCCTGATGATAAAGCTCTTTCTACCTGCTTATTGATCGTATAAATTGTATCAAGCTGCTGGTTAATACTCGTAACAGTATCTTCTATTTGCTTATTCGTCTGTTGTTGAGTATCTTTGAGAATGCTTGCCAGGTTACTGATATGACTTTCTAAATTGCCTGACTCATCCAAAAGTAAGCGGCGATTCGTATTTGTGGTCGGATCATTGGATAAATTTTGCATCGCATCATAAAAGCGCTGCATAAACTGCTGAACCCCTTGATCATTAGAGGCGACAATTCCTTCCACTTGTTTAGACAACTTGAACTGTTGATCATAGCGTTGATTGGTGGCATTTGAGGCAATCAGTTGATTTTGTAAATAGTCTGCATAAATACGATTGACCGTTTGGACTTGTGCGCCTCCCCCTAAAAATCCTGTGCCATTGATTTGAGGATTATTACTGACAATTTCTGCACGCTGACGATGATAGCCAGCCGTCCCCACATTGGCGACATTATGACTGGTCACTTCGATGGCTTTTTTATAAGCGCCTGAAGCAAGGCTCCCAATCGTTAACATATCTGCCATTTTTCAATCCTTTTCTTTTCTGCTTTAGTGCTTTAAAAGCGATCGCCACACGAGTTGATCAGAAGTATTGGGCATTTTGGTTTCTACTCTCTGTCCTGCTACCTCTTTAGGCACTCCGACATCAGCTTTCATCTGTAGTGGATGATGCTGTTGTGGTAAAGAAGGTGACAACTGCTTAACAATCATATCGGCCAATCCCAAACTTCCTTTAGAAGAAAGTGACTGAGAAAGCTGCTGATCATACCACTGTTTATAAAAATCTGACTGCTGCCCATCTAACCAACCATCATCTATTTTAACCTTTCTTGACTCTTTTAAAATCTCATTTAAAAACAAAGCCTCAAACTGTTCTGCGACAGGTCTAAGTGCGGCCGCTTGATCCTGCTTGGCCTTCTGCATCAATCCATTCAGTGACTGAACATCCGTCACCATTTGATAATCTTTTAAAGTGGGAACTCCTGACATCTCTCACCTCCCCCTTAAATTACCATTAAATCTGCTTTTAAAGCCCCGGCTTGCTTTAGTGCTTCAAGAATCGCGACCAAATCACTTGGGGCAGCCCCCACTTTATTCACCGCTTCAACAATGTCATTTAAAGAAGTTCCTTTTGGAAATTCAAACATTCTTCCACTTCCTTGATTTTTCACTGAAATGGCCGTATTCGGTGTAACTTGTGTCGTCCCTCCTGCAAATGGATTCGGTTGAGAAACCTGTTGACTTGCTTCAATTTTAACCACCATGCCACCATGGGTAACTGCAGCAGGTCCCACAGTAACATTTTGACCAATCACCACCGTACCTGTCCGAGAGTTGACAATCACTCTAGCTGAAGGCGAACCTGCCTGCACTTCAATATTTTCCAATAAAGACAAAAAAGCCACTCTCTGATTACGCGAACGAGGTGCCATCACCTGAACAGAATCTCCATCTTCTGCGCGTGCAGTCCCCGCACCCAGTTTCTGATTGATTGCATTCACCAAATTGGTCGCCGTAGTAAAATCAGGATCTTTTAAATTCAGGGTAATCGTATTCCCTAAATTAAACCCAGTATTGACACTTCTCTCAACCATTCCACCATCAGGAATGCGCCCAACGCTTGGCACATTGATCGTAATTTTAGAGCCATCTTTCCCAGAGGCATCCAATCCACCCACAATCAAATTGCCCTGTGCCAATGCATAGACATTACCATCCACCCCTTTTAAAGGCGTCATCAATAGTGTCCCCCCTCTCAAGCTTTTGGCATTCCCCAAAGACGAAACCGTCACATCAATTTTCTGTCCAGGCTTAGCAAAAGCAGGCAAAGACGCGTGTACGGCTACCGCTGCGATATTTTTAGCATTGGTTTTCTGTCCTGGCGGAATATGAATACCGAACTTATTCAACATACTGCGCAAACTCTGCTCAGCGAATGGGGTTTTATCGCCTGAGCCATTCAGACCGACAACCAATCCATAACCCACCAACTGGTTAGGTCGCACCCCTGCCACATTCGCCAAATCTTTCACCCTTTCCGCCCAACTCTGGACACTAAAAAATAAACAAAAGATCAAGGTAACTAATGAAATTAACTTTCTGGTATACATGACAAACTCCCTTGTGTGTCAATCGTGTGTCAATCGTGTGTCAAATTATTATCTTGTTTCTGACAATAAAGCATAAGCCATGCCAGAAAAGATTAAAGAGTCTGAAAAACGGCCGATATAAGAAGTTAAGGGAAAGAGG
>JALUXI010000226.1 GCA_027019045.1 Piscirickettsiaceae bacterium
GTCTTTCTCCTTGTTGTTTGTGGTGAACATAAGTTAGATGAAGACCTGCTCTTATTCAAGTCAATTCGGCCGATATCGCCTCTCAAAGAGCAAATCAATTTTACAGAAAGAACTTTACACTACCGCTAAAAATAGCAGCAGTTTATCCAGGAGCAGCACAAAACCTGATTGACCAATATGCTAACTTTGTCGCTATTCTAATCGCACAAAGTATGCTGAACACTTGGTTTACTCAAATCAGATCAATTGGAGCTTTATCAAGAAGTACACTTGCTGACGCAAGAAAGGAGATTAACAACCTTCAATTTAAAACAGAGATCAGTAAACAGGACACCCTAAAATTCCAATACCAGATTATGGACACACTAATGGGGCAATTAAATCAAATTGACCTTGCAGTTAAGCGTGATGCCTCTGCTTCAGGTATTATTGGCTCTGTGGCGTTCTCTCAAGTATTGGCAGGACAAGTTGGAGGAAGATAATCTTTTGATTTTTTTTCGAGAAAACTGTCAAATTAAATTGCCTTGAGCAGTTAAGGGGAGCGGCAAGGCAATTCTAACGATAACAAACGGAGGTAAAGATTATGTCAGAAGCCATTCAAACCCAGTATGAGCGTATTATTGAAGCATTAAAGGGTGTTGACCCTCATGGACGAGTTGAAGTCCTAACCAAAGAGGATATGCGTTTTCCTACGGAAAGTGGTGATGAGGTTGCTACTCCTTTTGAAGAAGAAGGACAAACTGAAGTTCAGGCAGAAGCACCAATTGTTGAAGACGACTTCCTTATTGGTGTGGATAATGTTTATGTTGGATTAAAAATTGAAGATATTGAAGGGTTAGAAGATGGGGAGGTGTTTAACACATTCATCTATCGTACCGTTCTATCAGCAATCATTGATGCCAACAAAATCAATGATGCACCACCAGCACCAGAAGAGGGAGCAATCCTTGAGGACAACGAATTTGTGCCTGAAGAAGATGCTATTTCGACCGAAGAGCAAACTCAAATTCATTAACAAAAAAGGATAGTATCATGTCACGAGAAGCACTTATTACAGAAATTGTTCGGGAAAATGGTTGTACCAAAAAAGAAGCGGAGGATGTGATCAAGAAATTTACATCCGCCGTCACTAATGTATTAACTGAAGGTGGGGAGGTATCACTCATTGGGTTTGGCAAGTTTGAGGTAAAAGAGCGACCAGAACGACAAGGGCGCAATCCATCGACAGGGGAGGCTATGACTATTGCTGCAAAGAAAACTCCAAGTTTCAAAGCAGGGGCGAAGCTAAAGGAAGCAGTAAATAGCTGACCTCCTGGCCAAGTAAAATTTTACTGAAGCCTCATTGCTATTTTGCTTTGGGGCTTTCTTTTTTTGTGTAGGTAAGAAAATGCCAGAAAACTTACATCAACCACCAAAACCAATTCGTTCCTTCAAACAATATCAAAAGCTGCATCCTGAAAAGGTGGAGAAAAAAGTATCAGTGGAGACCAAGAAAGAAAAGCCTCAATTAGATATACAGCAGGCAAATAGCTTTGTGCCAGTGTTGGAGACAAAGCCTGTACCTCAAACTGGTGTAAAAGCTTATGGTGGTATAATACTGAGTGGAGTCGTTGTCGTTATTGTGTTATTTTTTCTTTGGAAAAAGTTGACAATCCATGCTTAAAGGGTATATTATAAGAAACAGTTAAATAACTATTAGTCGAAACCGAGTGATTTCTCGGGCGACAAGTCCTAAAGCCGCTTTTGCGGCTTTAGTTGTTTTTGGAAGTTGTTAAAATGAAACATATCCTTTATATGGATGAGGCGGGTTGTCTCGGCGTATTACCTTCAAGCACATCAAATGTCCAACCAGTTTTTTGCCTTGCGGCTTTAATTATTCCTCAAAAAAACCTTTTAGATATTACACATGAATTTTTGACTCTAAAAAGAGAATTTAATCCAAATTACGCTCAAAATCTTAATCATGATTTGGATTTAATTTTGTATGAGATTAAGGGTTCTAATATCCGTTCTGATATTAAAAGTAGTAGTAGGAATAAAAGCAGACGCTCAATTGGCCTTATTGATAAGACTTTGCGTATTTTGGAAAAATATGAATGTAAGCTATTGGCTAGAGGGTTTATCAAAGAACCAGGAGGAAGTTTCGAAAGTAATTCTGTTTATACTTCATCTGTTCAGTCAATATGTCTAGATTATAACCACTTTTTGGACAGTGTTGATTCTACGGGTATCATTATTGCAGATAGTAGAAAAAAGGCTCAAAATAATAAAGTATCTCATTCAATTTTCACTAAAAAATTCAAGCAATCAGGTGATGAGTTTCCTAGAATTTTAGAAATGCCAGTTTTTGGCCACAGTGAGAATCATGCTGGACTTCAAATTTCGGATTGGGTAGTTTCATCATTACTTTTCCCCATTATGTCATATGTTTATTGCAGTGAATATGTCAATAATATTCATGTTAATCCTAAATATAAAGTGATAAAAGATAACTTTATCGATAGGTTAAAAGGTCTTCAATATCGTTATAAAACTAAAGATCCAAATACAGGAAAGGATTGTTACAAAGGAGGGATTACAGTCAGTGATGGTATTTTAAAATCTCGCTCAGCAGGAATAATGTTCAAAATAAATTAAAGAGTTAGAAAAACCATATGACTGAATTGTTTGCGGCTGTGTTGGTTGTGTAACTCTGGCAAAAAACTTTTTTCACACCACATACAAGACACTTAAAACCCCAAAGGATCTTGTATGTTGAGACTTAAAAAGCTTGGATTATTCACCCTTCTCCTAACAACTCTTGTTGCTTCTCCATTAGCATTTGCAGATATTAACCCTACAAATGGCAATAACGCTTGGACTATTTATGCGTTCGCAAACGCACAAGTTATTGCTGGGATGTTGGAAGCCGCAAAAGGTTTAATCAACGAGTCATCATTTACGACTTTGATTGCCTTTGTCGGCATGATGTCAGTGTTAATTGCAGCCACCATGACCATCAACGGAAAAGTTGACCCAAAAGTCGTGGCTCTTATTTTAGGAATAGGGGTGACAGCCACAGTAGGGTTGAAAGAAAAGTCTAATGTAATTGTTCACGACCCAGTTTTTGGAGATAGTTTGGTGGTGCAGGATGTACCGTCAATCGTAGCACTACCAGCGGCCTTTATTACGACAATGGGCCATAACATAACAGAGCTGTTGGAAAAACACTTCACAACACCATCGGGCTTAACATTAAGCAGTGGTGGAGGGTTTGATCTATCAAATTCACTTCTTCAGTCCTCAACCAAAGTTGATGTTGTTTCCCCATATCTCAAGGCATCAATCAATAAATTCGTTGATGATTGCTTAGTGCCAAGTATTGCAGCAGGATGGGTAGATTCAGGAGAGGTGATTACTAGCAAAGATCTTTGGGGAGCGACAGGAACATTCTCTCATGTCAATCCAAGTTTATTCACTCTTCTTTATACCAAAAACAATACTGATGGTGTTGTTGTACCCTGTAAAGAAGCAGGTATCCCTGAAGGTTCAACAGGTGTAACTGTGACCTCTGGAAGCTATCCAACAGTCAGTGCAAAAGGTTCATTTGAGTATATCAGTAAATACTTCAATACTGCCTCTACCGACTGGTTTAAAAAACAAGTTAGTTCAGCAGGTGCTGGAACTTGGCTTGTTAATACTCTAAATGCTGCTCAAAAGTATGTTTTTAACGACAACTCTTATGACACCACTAAATCATTAGAACAAGCGGCAGCAATCAATTCAGTGCGTCCAGCTTTAATGAGTTTGGCTGCTCAATCAGGCAATTCAAATTCATCTTTTGGATATGCTATTGCACAAGCTGAACAGTCTCAGCGCTCATCTTGGGCAACGACCGCTGTTCTGTTTCAAGACTTGGCAGCTTATACCTATTCAGTATTACAAGCATTCATTATTGGACTATCACCCATTGTGCTTGTCATTATGATGTTACCAGGTGGTTTAAAGGTGGCAAAAAACTACGGAACCATTTTGGTTTGGTTAGCTTTATGGGAGCCAACATTAGCAATCGTAAACTATGTCATTATGCTTTACTCTCAAGGCAGTTTAGCTGATGCTGCTATGGGTGGTTACGATATGCTCAATGTCACCTTTATAGATTCAAGAACAAACAATTTCATTCTAGCAGCTTCAGCATTGGCCGCAGCAACGCCAATGATTAGTTGGGCTATTGTGAAAGGTGGTAATGCTTTTACCTCATTCATTGCTTCGGGTATTGGTACTCAGTTTGCCAATAAAGCAGGAGAAATTGCTGCTACTGGAAATAAAAACTATGGCAATACTAGCGCTCATAACGACACGATGGATCAACATTTTCTCGACATGGAAACTCAAGTTGGGATGCACACTGTTTCTTCCCATTGGTCTGGGGCTAATACATTGATGAATACATCAAAAGGTGCTAGTGCTGAAACAATTGGTGGTGCATCTTTGTCACAGACAATCAAAGCGAGTGCATCACGGCAACATGAACAGGCTCAAAAGGTTGCAACCGAAGCTAGTCATGCTCAGTCTGTGAGTGCTGAAAAAGCAACGACTGCTGCAACGACTGCATCTAGTAAGCTATCTAAGAAGTTGTCTGAAAATAATCAGCACACCACGAGTGATGGAACAGGTACGGATGCAGCCACAAAGTTTGCTACTCAATTGCAGAATAAGTTTAGTGAGGCGGTTAAGAATGATCGGCAGATTGATACGGCTGGAGCTGCTACATTAGGTGTGGGAGCATCATTTGGTGTTAGCTTTGCTGGAAATGGAGTGGGCATCAAAGGAGATATGAAAGTCCTAATGACCGACAAAGATGGCCACACTAAATCTATGACAGCAGATGAAATGCAAAGTTGGGTCAATGAAGCCACAGGTCAAGAGCGTGCTAACCGTGCAGAGCTTGCATCACACCTATTTGGGGCTTTAAGTGAGGCAACCAAAGGGGTTGATAAATCTATTTCGGATGGATTTAAGCAAGCCGCTATTGCTAACCACCAACTTTCTCAAGCTTATAAGATTGAGCAGAGTGCAAGAAATACTATAAATGATGATCTTAGTATTAGCCAAAGTAGCTTTCAATCACAGGCTGAAATCAAAAGTGCTGAAACTCTTATTGAACAACATAAAGCTCAACTTCAAAGTCACATGGCGAGTTTGCGGAATATGCAAGGAGTGATGCAACAAACCCAAAATGCAGCAAGTGCTGGTATTGGTTCAGTTGGTCAAAGGGTTGCAGATGTAGCCAATGTAGAGAGAGCTGTTCAACATGAAATAACCAGCGCTAAAAACGGCTATGGTGCTGATACAAATGCAGCAGCCAATCAAGCAGCTCAGGATACTCAGCATACAGAGGCCAATATGCAGTCTGCTAACCAACAGACTAGAGAACGAGCTCAAGAACTACAACAAAAAACCACTGAGAAGAATGCTCACCAAGTTAATGAAATCCACGATAAGCAACAACAGCAGAGAGATGATTATGTTGATGCAGCCAACAAATCAACGCCAGAATCGCTAAAAAATGCAGGGGAAGCATTCCAGACCTACACAAGGGAAGGTGTTGTCAAAGCAAAAGAAACGATGAATAAATATTTTGGTTCAGATGAGAAAAAAGACTCAGGCCCCAAAGAACCTGTTTCTCCAGTTGCAACTTCTGCTGATGAACAAAGCTTCAATTACAAGCAGAGTGTAGAGATGATGGCTAATAACTTCCAGCAATCAAACCCATCTCTATCCCGTGATGAGGCGGTAAAAATGGCTGAAAATGCAATATCCCAAAGTATAGCTGCGACAAACCAACCTCAAGAACCCGTACAGCAAACAGGTGGTGTGCAAACCTCACAGGCAGGTGGTCAGCCTCAAGGACACGAACAGTCTCAACAAAGTACACAACCTCAAAGTGAGGTACGCCACGGCAGAGGTGGTGCAACTAATCGTCAGGATGACGCACAGCCTCAGCAGACGCACAACCAACCTCAAGAACCCGTACAGCAAACAGGTGGTGTGCAAACCTCACAGGCAGGTGGTCAGCCTCAAGGACACGAAGCAGAATCAGCCTCAATTGCCCAAAAGACTGAGAGCAGAGGGAGTAGTTTTGTGAGCCAGAGGATTGGCAGAAGAAATGGGAGGAATAGAAGATAGTGTTGTGTTACAATCTGTTATAACAATGTTATAAGTAAAGAAAGGGGGTAAAGATGCAAATATCGCTCAGAAATATTGGAAATTCCCGTGGGGTTATTATTCCCTCGGCTGTTTTGAAGCAACTTCATATTAAAGATGCAGTTGAAATGAACATTGAGAGTGATACCTTGGTTTTGAGACCTGTTGCTACCTCAATCAGAAAAGGGTGGTTTGATCATTACCGCCCTGATGATGACTATGAACCATTATCAGAAATTCGAGATTTGGAAAGTGAACAAGAGGATTGGGAATGGTAAGTAGGGGGGATGTATATTGGGTAGAACTAGACCCAACTGTTGGGACAGAAATTAGAAAAACACGCCCCTGTCTAATCATTTCACCTGATGATATGAACGAGGTTCTTCCCCGTGTCATCATTGCACCCATCACCTCCAAAGGTCAACCATTGGGTTGTAGGCCAGAAATTATGTTAAATAACAAAAAAGGCCGAATTTTACTTGACCAGATTCGTACTGTTGACAAGAAACGCCTGAAGAACAAACTGGGAGAAATTCCTTTGTACAAGTGGCATGATATTCTTATAGAGATGCTATCGTGACTATCCTTGGCTGCATTGGGTTTTACGACAACCTGTTTTTGGGTTGTCGCTTTTTGGGGTAGAAAGAACTATTTGTCCATATTGATTATTCCCCCTGGCTCGTAGAAAGGGGCGATGCCACTCTCTTCATCTTGGGTCATTTGTTCTGCTACACTGTTATTCATGTGTCGTTCTCTTTGCTCCAAATACCTACGATACTCAGCACCACTCATGCTATTAACATGAAGCCCGTTAATAATGGCAGGAATACCAAGCCAAAAAGCCAATAGCCCCCACACATAATAGCCATCAGGATACGCAACCCACAAAGAGATTAACACAACCCAAAATACCCATACAACACCAGGTAGTTTTTGGTAAATCCGCTTTAATCGGGAAGGTTGTTTAACGGTATAAGGCTTAAAAGCTTTTTGCTTCTCAGCCTTCTCTTTTCTTCGTCTCTCAAATAATGGTGAATCCTTAAATTTCGCACGAATCATGTGCTTTTTGTTTCGAGAAATGTAATCATTGGTTTTGTCGATAGATACACGCATTTCATCAGTGTATTCCTCAGGAGCAAACTCACTGACAGCAGTAGCAAATCTAATCATCTGTTCGGTTGGTGGTTGGTGATTAACGAAAGTCTTAGGCTCTTCAGGCACAGATGATTGAGGCTGTACGGATTCTTTTTTTTCTCCTCCAGTGCTTCTGCCTTAACCAATTCACTTTTGGTATGACGCATAATTATGGCAACAAAAATGCCCATGAAAGATAAGAATCCAGTGATAAAAAGTGCTTCGTTACCCATTAGAAATCCTCCTCTGTTTATTGTCATTATACCTAACTGCGGCACTGGGTTTAAAATGATACTTTTCTGGGTTTGTTTTGGATTTATTTTGGGTCTGTAAGGGATATGAAAAATGCTTGTAACTTCCTTGGGAAAGGTGGAGATTGTCCCTTAGAGCGGTCAAGGAAAGAGTAGGGGTTTGATGGCAACCCCAAAATTCTAAAGTAAATCTCTTCTTGTGGTTAGATAACATAGTTGATATGATAGAAATATTGAAAATTAAGCGTAATTATGACAATTATTGTCATAATTTGGCACTAAACTAGGTAATACTCGCAATGTTAGTTGAATTCTCGGTATCAAACTTTCGCTCATTCTCAGAACAACAGACACTCAGCTTGGTTGAAAGTTCATCTATTCGGGAAGATGATATGAGACAGGTTTTTACACCGTCTGAAACCTCAAAACTTTCTCTTTTGAAGGTTAAGCAAGCTTTTTTCTGTAAATTATCCTAAGTTCACCATTAAAAATTTAGTTTAATCCTTAAAGCTAATGTAAGGTTTCATATCCATCCAGTCCTCAGATATCTCCATTAGCAAGGCACCAAC
>JALUXI010000227.1 GCA_027019045.1 Piscirickettsiaceae bacterium
GCCGTTGGCGTCGCTCAAAGCCTCATCTCAAACGAACTCAAAGAAGATTTTGCCGCCAAAATCAAAGCCGAATATGAACAGCTACGAGAAGAACGCAAAGCCCGAGCCTCTCAGGTTAAACGCATCCCAATTAACAAAGCACGAGAAAATCCCGCCATTCCACTGGATGCATGGGAAGGTTATCAACCCGTTAAACCCCAATTCTTAGGCGAAAGAGTCATTGAGGATTTCCCGCTGGAAACCCTCTATGAGCACTTTGACTGGTCACCCTTCTTCCAAGCATGGGAATTGCATGGACTTTTCCCTCGCATTTTGGATGACAAAATTATTGGGGAAGAAGCCCGCAAACTGTTTGCCGATGCTCAAGCCATGGCCGAACAGATTATGCAAGAGAAATGGCTCACCGCCAAAGCGGTCTATGGCTTCTACCCCGCTAACCGAGTGGTGGATGACATTGAACTCTACACCGATGACAGCCGCACGGAAGTTTACAAAACCCTACACCATCTTCGCCAACAATCGGAGAAAAAACGAGGCGGTGCCAATAACTGTCTCTCAGACTTTATCGCTCCCAAAGAGACGGGTATTCAAGACTATGTCGGTCTCTTTGCCTGTACCGCTGGGATAGGGATCGATGAACACATTGCCCGCTTTGAAGCCAAGCATGATGACTACAACGCCATTATGCTCAAAGCCTTAGCCGACCGTTTTGCAGAAGCCTTTGCCGAAGTGCTGCACAAACAGGTACGCACCCAAGATTGGGGCTATGTGCCAGACGAAGCCTTAGACAATGAAGATTTGATTAAAGAACGCTACCAAGGCATCCGTCCCGCTGCGGGCTATCCCGCCTGCCCCGACCATACCGAAAAAGGCATTATGTGGGAGATTCTCAAGCCCGATGAACGCATTGGACTCGAAATCACCTCCAGCTACGCCATGACCCCAACCGCTGCCGTCTCAGGCACCTACTTCTCCCACCCCGACTCCCGCTACTTCGGCGTCGGTTCAATCGGACGAGACCAAGTAGAAGATTACGCTCAACGCAAAGGCTGGAGTATCGAAGAAGCCGAAAAATGGCTCGCCCCTAATCTGGGCTATGACCCTGAAGATTTTGCAAATTAAACCCAATAAATATGTATTCATTGACAACCATAAAAACAAATAACATAATGAAGAACAACATGATTGAAGTGGCATTGACTATCACAATTGGAGCCTTGCTGATTTTTGCTTTAGGGTTATGACAACAAAAACATCGCCATGATTAAGTTGATGAACAAAAGGAAACACCATGTCGCTTAAACTATCTCACCTCCCCGTTTTCATTCTCTCTTCCGCCCTCTTCTCGCATCCCGCTCTTGCCCAAGACAACCGTTCAATGGGGCATTGGATGAATGACCAAATGCATTCTATGCAGCACTATTTCACTGATCGCAATGGTCAACGCATTTTTCAAGATGCCAAAGGGTTTTATAAATGGATGGGGAACGGTAAAACTCGTTATAAGTTCTATATCAATATGGATGTCGATGTTGACATGGATATGAGAATGAAAAACTGGTTTAAGCACCATCAAAAACATTTTGCTCAACAGCGCCATCAAAACAACTGGCAAAACCAGCAGGGCTATAGACAAAATAGGGGTGGAAACTATTATCCATATCGTCAGCCATACACCCCCTATCAGCGTTAAAAGCTTACACCCATTCTAACCAAGCGCTTTTAATGTGTGCTTCACATGAATCAGATGTTGGGAAAGTGGCTTCCAAATCAAACAATTCAGAAAAAGTACACAATCAGGGCATCTTAGCTTTTTTATCCACAAGTCTGCAAACCTGCACCTTGCTACCTCATACTGCCGTATGTAAAGCCCCCTTATAAATAAGCCAACATAGCCCCAGCAGTGAGTGCTAAAACAATCGTTAAACCCACAGCTAAACTATTTTGTTGTTTTTCTAATTTTGGGTAAGCCTGAACCATCCAGCCTGCCAATTGATTGGCAGGCTGAATCATAAAAAAGCCAATGGCGGTAGCAAAAACCAATGAAAGGATAAAAGGGGACATCTTTTAGTCTTTATGCTTCTTTTTCTCACTAAAATATATCCACACCATTGGTAGTATAATCAGCAAATGCAAAGTAATTGTCAGTGTCAAAGGCCCTTGATTAAGCCATGCAAAAATATTATTACAACTGACATCGGTACATTGTTGAACTAACATCTGTTTCTCCTATTTCAATAAACGAGGCGTATCTTTTAATACGCCTTCACATTTTAATTAAGCCATTGTAGGGGTCACTGAAGCTGAGACCTGTGTATCATGTGTATCATTGGCTTGTGATTGCTTACGACCAATGGTGATCAAGTCAATAAATAGCAATACAAAGCCAACAAAAAACACCACACCCATAATCAACCGCCAAGCTTGAGCTTGCACATACCAAGGCAACCCTTGAGCGGTAAAGAAGGCTTGCCAGCCACCGCCTAATTCAGCTCTTTCGACCAGTACTTGCTCATAACCTGCAATCGTCAACGCAACTGTCATCCCTAAAATCCCCAAACAGAGCAGACCGATCGACCACTTTGTCAAGGCTGTCATTCTCATCGTTTTCAGTCCATAAGCACCTTGCACAACAAGATACATCATCCCAATCAGGATCGCCGCATAGGCGCCAAAGAATGCAAGGTGACCGTGTGCCGCAGTAAACTGTGTACCGTGTGTATAGATATTGACCTGAGGCAAGGTATGGAAAAAGCCCCAAATCCCTGCACCCAAGAAGTTCCCAAAGGCATTGATGGTAATCCACGCCATGGCCGGGGTATTGGTAACCACATTTTTAATTTTATTTGCCTCACCATGCCCCTGCTCACGCCCCCAGTCATATAGCACATGGACAAACATGGCAACCAATGGCACAGGTTCTAAGGAGCTAAAGAGTGCACCGATTTCCCACCAATATTCGGGGGTACCAATCCAGAAATAGTGATGTCCAAGCCCCAAAATTCCTGAACCAAACAGCATCAGCACCTCAATCCAAAGCCACATCTCTACAATCTGGCGTTTGGCACCAATAATCTTAATCAATGCATAAGCAGCAATGGCACCTACAAACACTTCCCAAGTCGCCTCTACCCACAAATGGATAACCCACCACCAGTAATATTGATCCACAGAGATATTATCGGTGTAAAACATCCCAGCTAAATAGAGTCCTGCCAATGCTAATAAATCGGCAATCAACACAGTCATAATGCCTGTCTTTTTCTCCGATTTCAGATAGGCACCCAAGATGTTGTAATAGAAAATCAACACGACCACTACAATGCCAATATCAGCCCAACGAGGTGCTTCAATATACTCTCGCCCTTCATTGATCAACCAAATAGAAGCTTCTGTTCCAGCCCCTACCTGAATCAAGAGATAAACCACCACAACCACAGCCACCGCCGCAGTCAACACATAAAAGCCTAACTCTCCTAGCTTAATCCCGACAGCTTCATATCCTGTCTCATCAGGCACCATATAGTAGACCGAACCAATCATGGCAAACAACAGCCACACTACCAGTGCATTAAGATGCACCATTCGTACGACACTAAAATCTAGAATACCAAACAAAAAACTTGGATGTATAAATTGAATCGCTGCAATCAGCCCAACGACCAATTGAGCGGCAAACAGCACCAAAGCCACTGTGAAATACTTCATCGCCAACCGCTTAGAAGGCGAATCAAATGCTGGATTGAGTAATTTAGTGAGCATGTGTCACCCCCGACCTAAAGTCATTGATTGTTTTAGAAAAATTCCGAGGAAAACCATTGGTATCTATCGCACTCATGTGCTTCAAAAAAGCCACGGTTGCCATCGCCTCATCATGAGTAATCCCTAAATTAGGCATTTTTCGTAGGTGCGTTGCATATTTAGGCGGATTCATTAAAAATTTCACCATCGCCTCTTCAGTAGAATTCGTCTGCGTAATAGCTTGCATCACTCCTCCTTTTTGCCATGCGGGATCCAACCAGGCTTTGGTCAAATCAGGCGCATAATAGGCACCATTTCCTAAGAGCGTATGGCAATTCATACAGTTTTTTGCCTGTACAGTCAGTTTTCCAGTGTGCAACAAAGCTTCTGCCTCTTCGGGTGACCAGATTTTGCCAAAAAATGGCTGTTGCTTGCCAATTACAGGAACCTCGTGACCACGCTTTTGACTCATCTGATAATCAATCTTATAGTTGATAACCGTGGCTGCAGGCACCCGTTTGGTCACCCCATTTTTCAAATCCTCATCCGTCCCCATTTTGATTTGACTCAACGAATCAAAAGTTAAAAATATCAGCAGCACAACAGAAAACCCTGTCACCCATGCTGCCGACCTTCGCCAAAATGAGATACTGCTCCATACACTGTATGACTCTTTGGTTTCTGACATACCGCCTCCTTTAAGCGTCATAACGCTTTTCTGAACTATCAATTAAATGAAAATAAATATGGGGCACAAAAAGATAAGCAATCATCGTAATCACTAATACCTTATAGGTGAATGCATTAGCCTGAATCAACACACTCAATTCATACAGACTCCACCCTTGTAACCCCCACATAGCATACCCTGCTACCATTAAAAACCTCGGATAAAACTTCATTCTCGCCGCTGTAACCATCCCTGCATACATCGCTCCAAAGACAATCACCAAGGTTGCATAAATGAAAATGGGCAAAAATTGAGCTGGCTGAATCGTTGGCCATACAATATATTCCATCGCTACCCCCTCCTTAAATTTCCTTGTTTTCAATTATAGACCTACCAAACTGAATAAAAATTGACTCAAATCAAAACGCTATCGCTTTTTTTAAAAAAAGTAAGTTAAACGGAATGACCGCCATAAAATAACCACAAATACGCATAAACTTTACTAAGTAGAACACAGAAAAAACGACACATAAATAAAACTATTCCAAATAAAAAAAATTTCTTTTTGACCTAAGTCTCCATTCAAGTCAAAATATTCATATTTTTCCTAAGGCACATTATTTATGACAATAGAAGTTTGGTCACCCTATCTTGCTGGTTTTGCCATTGGGCTTTTTGTGATTCTCCATTTTTGGATTATGGGGAAGCCAGCAGGTTGCTCCACAGGCTATGGGAACTTTTGTGGTTTAATCAACAAACGCATTCAATACTTCCACACAGGTGAATATCAAAACCTTTACAACAGCCGTCTTTGGTTTCTGCTCGGCATTCCAATCGGTGGCTTTCTCAGTGCTATGAGCTCACCTGAGCCTTGGCACTGGAGTTTTGATTTTGGCATGTACAATGCAATCTTCCCACAAACAGCAGCGGGCATTGCACTCTGGCTGATTTTTGGCGGATTTCTTTTAGGCTTTGGAGCAAGATTGGCAGGTGCCTGCACAACGGGCCACGCTTTAGTTGGCGGAGCCATGCTCAATCCGCCTAGCTTGCTGGCAGGAGGGATATTCTTTATGAGTGCCTTCATCATGACACAACTGCTTTACAATACTTAAAGGGACTTTCATGGAAGATAAAAAAACACGCTATCCTTCACACAAAGCAGCTTGGCTCACCCTTTACACTTTTTTCCATGCTCACCGAAATAATATCTTTGGTTGGATTGCAGGGATTGTATTTGGTTTTTTAATGAGTAAAGCGGGAGCAACCACCTTTGATTTTCATGCCAAAATGTTTCTCATGGAAAACTTTCAACTGGTCATTGTGATTGGCACAGCCGTTGTGACAGCCATGATTGGCGTGACGATTTTAAAAGTTTTTAAAATCAATGCCGTCACGACAGGCGAACCTGTGGACTTTGTGAAAAAGCCCTATCAAACGGGTCTGATTACGGGGGCTTTCCTATTCGGCATCGGCTGGGCAATGACCGCCTCCTGTCCTGGCACCATCCCCGCCATGATTGGCGAAGGAAAGGTTGGCGCAATTTTTACCTTTCTCGGTTTAATCCTCGGGACGATGGCTTTTGGCATACTAAAAACCTATATGGCACAAAATAAGGCGTCTTAACTGACAATTCATCTATTCATTCATGCCTTATAATAGCGGTTCACCCACCATCAAACCAAGTGAACCCATGCCTAACAAACCCACAAATAGTACCTCCCAAAAAGCTGAAGAAGCCAAAATCAACCCTGTTGATCTCATGGCAGTTGAACGCACCACCACCGCCCTATTCGGTACCGCCATTTCGTTTATTGTGCTAGGATTTGTGATTGAAAAGTTTCAGCTTTTTCTCGCGATTACCGCTGTCGAACTCAAACAAACCCAACGCCAACACTTTCCCGAACTGCTCTTAGGCAATTTTTATCATTATCTAGGCATTTCCATTGTTTTGCTCGGTATAGGACTGGCTATTTATACCTATTTTTACTATAACCGCTGGATTGCACTACTCAGCCAACGAAAAATCGATACCGATAAAAAAGTCTTTTTTTACCTTGCCCTCTTTATCGCACTAATCGGCTTACTGATTGTTGCCTCAATGATGGTGTTATAGCATGACAACTCAGAACGAAAAAGCTTTTGGACTCTGGAGTGCTGTCTTCCTCGGCATTGGTTCAATGGTCGGGGCTGGGATTTTTATCGTTATTGGCGAAGCTGGAGCAATTGCTGGTACAGGCGTTTTAATCTCCTTTCTCATAGGCGGAATCATTGCACTGCTCTGCGGCTACTCCTTAGCCAAACTCGCCATTCGTTACCCCAGCCGAGGCGGTTTAATCGAGTATCTGGTACAGATTTATGGCGAGGGTTTCTTCTCCGGAAGCATGGGCATTCTATTTTATCTGACTCAACTGATCGCCCTTGCCGCCGTCGCTAAATCATTTGGTACTTATACCGCCACCTACTTGGTTTCAACTAACAGCCCCCTTTCTGCAACAGACATCAATCTTTTTGCCACAGGCATCATTCTGTTTTTCACGCTCATCAACCTACTCGGTGCCGCTGTTATCGCCAAAGCCGAAAACTTCATTGTCCTCTTTAAACTTTCTGCCCTCACACTTTTTACCCTTGCCGCCCTGTTTTATATTCATCCTCAAAATTTAACCCTTGATGTGCACACCCATTTAATCAACCTTTTCTACGCCTTAGGACTCACCTTCTTTGCCTTTCAAGGCTTCAGCGTCATCACCAATAGCGTTGAAGATATGCAAAATCCAGAAAAAACCATTTTAAAATCCATGATTCTTGCTATTCTTCTGGTCGCCATCCTCTATTTAGCAGTCTCAATTGCGGTGCTGGGCAACCTTCCTCTGCCAGAGATTATCAAAGCCCAAGACTTTGCCCTTGCCGAAGCCGCCAAACCCGCTTTTGGTGACTGGGGCTTTAAAATCATTGCCGCCACTGCACTGATTGCCACCGCCTCAGCAATTAACGCCACCCTCTATGCCGTCACCCAAATCAGCTATACACTTGCCAAAGAAGGAAACTTGCCAGCCGTCTATCAATACAACATTTTTAAAAACACAGAAGGTCTAATCCTTTCCAGCCTCATAATTTTACCCATAATCTGGTTTTTAGCAC
Source organism: Piscirickettsiaceae bacterium (assembly GCA_027019045.1). GTDB lineage: Bacteria > Pseudomonadota > Gammaproteobacteria > Thiomicrospirales > Thiomicrospiraceae > JALUXI01. Next base: position 7,550 of record JALUXI010000227.1, read on the forward strand.
TTGACAAGATTGCCAGTATCGCTGCCATCATGGTACTGCTCATTCAAGGCATCATACACCTAGGTCATCTGCTCAAACTCAAAGAAACCGGTGCCCAAGCCTTCTGGGTTAGCTTAGCTGCCCTCGGCAGTTTTATTGCAGCCGCCTTTGCCATTGATTACACCAGCCAAAAAATCCCTCATTTCGACCTATGGATTCTCAGTGCCTTAGCCGCCGCTTACCTCTTTGAAGTCCTCCTTCGCCTATTTACCCACCGAACCATCGAACCACAAATTCCCGAACTAACAACACTGGAAACCAAGCTGGTTCAAAACTGGCAGCAACGAAAAACACAAGTCCTAAACCTCTTTCAACAACGCCTCAATCAACGATAAAATTTGCAAAGCTTAGGCAATCACGCTATGATTTTCTTTCAGCCTTAAAGCGAGTTTATCCGCCCAAATGAGTACAAACACCTCCGCGGTACAAAAACAGCCCCTGCCCAGTCATAAGCGATATCCGCTTCCCAATCATGAAGCACTTAAAATTGCTCGCGCAGCGCTGGATGAAATTCAAGCATTAGAT